>JAJFMI010000154.1 GCA_021772235.1 Chlamydiota bacterium | reverse complement strand
TACGTAATTGAGGACACTGGACAGGGCGAGCGCTCAATGGATATTTACTCTCGCCTTTTAAAAGATCGCATTATCTTTATCGGTACAGAAATTAACGACCAAGTCGCGAATGCCGTCGTTGCGCAGCTCATATTTCTCCGTGCCGACGATGCGAAAAAAGATGTAAACATCTACATCAACTCTCCTGGCGGCGTTGTCTCCGCTGGTCTTGCGATTTACGATACCATGCGTTATCTCGGATGCGACATCAATACCTACTGCATCGGACAGGCCGCATCTTTTGGCGCCCTCTTGCTTGCTGCTGGCACAAAAGGCAAACGTTTTGCTCTTCCCCACTCTCGCATTATGATTCACCAACCTCATGGTGGTGTTGGCGGAACCTCCTCCGATATCCACGTACAAGCGCAAGAAATTCTTACATTAAAAGACATGCTTGCCAACATTTTAGCAACACATACCGGCAAAACCGTTGAACAAGTTGCAGAAGATTCCGACCGCGATTTCTTTATGAACCCGCAAGAAGCCCTCAAATATGGTCCACTTGGACTCATTGATAAAGTAGTAGAACCCGTAGAACTAGTAACCGCGCCCTAATGAGACAATCCCACTATTCATGCTTCCAATTTTCCCATGCTTTTGGCCCATTTACTCCTCAATTCTTTCGGCCAACTTTTCAAAGTTTCCCTCAAGAATTGAGAAAAAATGAACAGAAAATCATGAAAAAATATAAAAACAGCAATAGTGGAATGGCCTCATAATGAACAAACCAAAACCTGCCTGCTCCTTTTGTGGACGCGCCGAAAACATCGTAGAAAAACTCATTTCAGGACCAACCTGTTATATTTGCGATAAATGCGTGCGCCTCTGCATGGACATTGTGATGAAAAAACCATCAAAACATAAATTGAAGGTCATTAAACCGCAGGAAATAAAAGATCAACTCGACAAATACATCATTGGCCAAGACAACGCAAAACGCACCATCTCCGTCTCCGTCTACAACCACTACAAACGCATCCGCGCTATGCAGGAAAATCGCGAAGTCGAATATTCCAAATCCAACGTACTCCTCCTTGGACCAACAGGATCTGGAAAAACCTTGATCGCGCGCACTCTTGCCCAAATCCTCGATGTGCCATTTGCCATTGCAGATGCGACCACGCTTACTGAAGCAGGATACGTGGGAGAAGACGTTGAAAATATCATCGTCCGCCTCCTCCAAAACGCCGAATATGACGTAAGCTGGGCCGAACACGGCATTATCTACATCGATGAAATCGACAAATTACGCAAAACCACCTCCAACGTCTCCATCACAAGAGACGTTTCTGGCGAAGGCGTGCAACAAGCCCTACTAAAAATTGTCGAAGGAACCGTTGCAAACGTTCCTCCAAAAGGCGGGCGCAAACACCCCAACCAAGAATACATCAAAATTAACACCGAAAACATTCTCTTTATTGTTGGCGGTGCTTTTGTAAACCTTGATAAAATCGTTGCCAAACGCCTTGGCAAAGGCGTCATTGGATTTGACGAGAAAAAGAAACAAGCAGCTGATCACAATGAATCGGATTATCTTCTCTCAAAAGTAGAGACTTCCGATCTTATCCAATTCGGCATCATCCCCGAATTCATCGGCCGTTTTAATAGCATTACAAACTTTGCCGAGCTCACCCATAAAGACCTTGTCAAAATCTTGACTGAGCCAAAAAATGCCATCATCTCGCAATACAAATCACTCTTTAAAGAAGACAACGTCGAACTCAGTTTTTCAGATGGCGCTCTTGAAGCCATTGCAAAAAAAGCTAAAAACGCCGGTACTGGAGCTCGCGCCTTGCGCATGATGGTTGAAAACCTTCTCCTCGATTTGATGTACAAAACTCCCTCTGATCCCACAATCAAAGAGATCACCATTACAGAAGATTGCGTAACAGGAAGCGCCGACCCCGAGATCATCAAAGAAGAAGCTAGCTAGTGTCTAGTCTTCAAAGTTCTTTACCAAAAACATTTTTCTCTTCTGCAGGGTTTTTTGCATCCATAACCCCCTCTTCTTCTCTAAAAGCGATGGGAGTTATCAGCGCAATAAGTATGAATCTTTTTGCCTCGTTTAAATATTCTCAAATTGGCTACAAACGTTCCGCGCTAGCTCATGGAGGATTTACTACCCTGTTCCTCATTACCTTCTGCTTTTCCTCAATCGATCCCAGAAAAATAGCTCTAATCAATGCTATATCTTTAGTCGGTATTGCAACCCTCATCTACCGAGTAAAAACTCAACCCCTACCGCCGCCTAGAGAAATCCCCCAAGCACCTCGAGAAAAACAGTCCCCACAAACAATCGAAGAATCCTTAAACAAAATAGTTCACGGACAAACTGCTGCTAAAAAATCCCTTGCGGTTGCAACTTACACTCATGTAATGCGGTTTGCAGCAAACCTTGACAACAGGAACATTCACCTACCTAAATCGAATATTTTCATGATGGGCCCTTCTGGTTGTGGAAAAACACTCCTCGCAAGAACTTTACACCGAATCATAAAGCTTCCTTTCGTAATAGTAGATGCAAATTCACTAACTTCAGAAGGATACGCAGGAAATAGCGTAAGAACAATAATAGACAGGCTTTACCAAACCTCTAATTACAATAAAAAAACCACCGAATTTGGAATTGTATACATCGATGAAATTGATAAATTACGCACATCAAGCTCCTTTGGCAAAAGTTATCAACGAGATATTACAGGAGAAGGTGTGCAACAAGCCCTGTTAACACTTCTTGAAGGAGAAAATTTTACAGTATACCACCCCAAAGACAAATGGTGCGAAAAACCAATAAACATCAATACACAAAACATCCTCTTTATTGTAGGTGGAGCCTTTGTGAATCTTGAGCGCACCGCGATTGATGGAGAAGAAAACTCCCCAAGAAGCAACAGATCCTCTCTTGATTCAGATTTAATTCGTTATGGAATGGCAAAGGAATTTGTTGGACGATTTTCCTGTATCGCAGAGCTAGAAAGCCTTACGCAAGATGATTTCTACAATATTCTTACCAAAGGCGACCTGAACTCCATTATCAATCAAAATATTAACCTGTTTATGCTAGCTAGTATTACTCTTGAGTTCACAGATGAGGCATTACGAGCCATTTCTGAAAAAGCGGCAGAATATAATACAGGAGCTCGCGCACTCAGTGGGCTTATCAACACAGTCCTTGAACCGATAAAGTACAACTGCTTATCTGACGATACAATCAGCACTGTCACTATTACCGCAGAGTGCGTAACAGAAAATGCCGATCCGACAATTACCCGAATAAAAAATGAAGAAGCTCTTTAGCCGGGCATCCAGCCTTTTTTAGGGCCACCGCCACCACTTTTCGGTGGGGGTTGATCATCACCGCCCTCATCGTCTTCGTCTTTGCCCGCCTGCTTGCGGATGGTTTTTGCGATGTCTTGCGCTTGGCCTTCGATTTTCTTGCGCGACTGCTCGATCGCATCCCACTGCCCATCTTTAAAATTCTCCGGGTTCATCGCAAATTGCATAATCTGCTCTTCAGAAAGACCAGAGGTTTCAGTAAGCTTGCTCATTTCACCTTTAAGTCGCGTCTGCAACTCCATGACTTTTTCGATCATCGCCTTTTTCTCTTCCGGTGTTCCCGTTTCAAAGACGTGCTTAAATCTTTCTAAAAAAACCGATGTCTCTTCAAAAACTGTATCGAGTTTATCCGCTTTATCTTCCGTTGACATCTCAAAAAAATTCAAAATTTTCTTAAACTCATCTTCCATATTATCTCCAAATTACTTATTCACTATATAGTAGAGTTCTATTGAAAAGTCTAGGGGTGCGATGAAAGAAATATTGGACGATCTTGCTAAAGAAACAGGGTTAACCGTAAGAGCTGTGAAAGATCAAAAGGGCTCTTTTGATGTTTGGGTCAACCCTGAGGTAAAGGTGCGGCTTGATATTTTAGAGCCTGGTATACAGCTGTCAGCTGATATTGGCAAAATTCCGCAAGAAAAAAAAGAAGATCTATTAATGCATCTCATGGAAGCGAATTTTTTAGGACAAGGAACCGGTGGAAATATTTTAGGCATCTCAAAAGATGAAAAAAAAATCACTTTAAGATTTGTCAAACCTTTCGAAATCTTAAAGCAAGTTTTGCATGATGATTTAGAAAGCTTTGTCAACCATCTCCTTTACTGGAGAGAACAAACAACTTAAGATTTCCCGCTAAGATAGGAAAATGGTTTCGTATAATAGAGAGATCTGAAATAATAGCGGTGAGTTAGCAGATGATTTATCTTATTATTAACGAAAGATAAAGATCTCCTCATTTATGAAATATGACCGCTTATTTAATTGCAGAAGAAGGTACACTCACCGGTCTTGTCATCTCTTTAGATGAACAAGAAACACGTATTGGACGCGACCCCGATCTCGCCAATCAAGTTTTAGAAGATCCTGTTGTATCTCGACACCATTTAACGATTTCTCGTGAAGATGACGGGTTTATTGCTCACAATACTAGTGAAGTGAATCCAGCAACACTCAATGGAAATCCAATTTTTGAACCGACTCATCTTACCGAAGATGACATCATTCAGGTAGGCGGTACGTTCTTTCGCTTTACTGAATCTCACCCAGAAAATGTTT
>JAJFMI010000153.1 GCA_021772235.1 Chlamydiota bacterium | reverse complement strand
TATTCAAGGGGAGTTTTTCCCTTAAACTTCTCTGACAAACTCATCGATTTTTCTCTAAATATTTCCATTATACAAGAGATAATTTCAGGAGTCGAAAATTTTATTGAGTTTACTAGATTTTCAATTGTTAACGAAGCGTTATTTTCGATTAAACACTTAACTAAATTGAGATTTCCTTTTTCAATAGGACAATTGAGTAGCGATCCATTTTTCGCTTCTGCTTTTTCAACATTTCCACCACTTTGCAAAAGAGCATCCACAACTTCAAAGTCAGCTCGATCACACCAAAATTTCAAAAAACACCCATCAAAATGGTTTACATCTATGCCCCCTCTAAATACCAACAAAAAACGACTCTTTATTTTATTTTCGTTAACACCAGTTATGATTGAATACGCTGCATTTGTTCTACGTGCAGAGTCCAAAAGCTCATTAAGACTCATATCAAAAAATGGTTTATGGTTAATATTCATGTACAGTGTTATAAATGAATTCTATTTTTTATTGCAATGCTATCTTCTCTGTGGCATCTTTGCTTAAATGGAAGCTACTTTAGAAAAGATAGAGTGGTCGGTTGCAAAAGAGTATTCCGACATCGAGTATCACAAGTGGAATGGGATCGCTAAGATCACCATTAACCGTCCGGAAGTGCATAACGCCTTTCGTCCCCAAACAGTGAAAGAGATGATGCGCGCTTTAGAAAATGCGCGGAATGATGAGTCGATCGGTGTCATCATTTTAACAGGAAAAGGCGAAAAAGCTTTTTGCTCCGGTGGCGATCAGAAGATTCGCGGCGATGCTGGATATGCCGATAGCAATGGGACAAATCGCTTGAACGTTTTGGATTTCCAAAAACAAATGCGGCACTGCCCCAAACCAATTATTGCGATGGTTGCAGGTTATGCGATTGGCGGCGGACATGTTTTACATGTGCTTTGCGACTTAACCATTGCTGCTGATAACGCGAAGTTTGGCCAGACAGGCCCGAAAGTGGGCTCTTTTGATGGCGGCTTTGGCTCGAGTTATTTAGCGCGCCATGTCGGTCAGAAAAAAGCGCGCGAAATCTGGTATCTCTGTAAACAGTATGACGCCTACGAAGCGGAAAAAATGGGTCTTATCAACGCTGTTGTTCCATTAGACGAATTAGAGCAAACAACTGTCGAATGGTGTTTGCAGATTTTAGAGCATTCGCCAATTGCAATTCGCTGCATAAAAGCGGCGATGAATGCCGATTGCGATGGGCAATCTGGTTTGCAAGAGTTGGCGGGAAATGCAACGCTACTCTACTACATGTCAGAAGAGGCACAAGAAGGCCGCAATTCTTTTGTAGAAAAACGCAAACCAGACTTTAGTCAGTTCCCAAAACGTCCATGATGAACCTATCCGGGAATTGCTTTCATACTTCAAGGCCCAGATTTTCTTCTAGGAGAAAAGTCTGGAAAGCGCAATTAACTTTAATAAAGTTGATGAAGCTTGAAGAATTTCTTATAGTTGAAAAGGTGGGTTTTGAAGATGGAATGAATTTCCGGATAGGTTCATGAATAAATGGGTTGAGGCCACAAGGCCAAAAACAATTCTAATTGGTGCTGCGCCTGTAATTTTAGGCGGGGCGATTGCGCAATCGCTAGGGAGTTTTCATGCACTGCTCTTTATCGCGACCCTTTTCTGTGTGCTCTCCATTCAGATTGGCGCCAATTTAACCAATGACTTTTTCGACGCTAAACAAGGTGTCGATACAAAAAAGCGCAGGGGTCCAATGCGAGCTGTCGCCTCCGGTCTCATTCAAAAAGCGGCGATGGCGCGAGCCATTTTTGCTACATTTTGTGTTTCTACAATTTTTGGTAGTTACTTGATTTATCAAGGCGGGATGCTCTTCGGATTGCTACTCGCTCTTTCTATTGCTTTGGCTGTTTTTTATACGGCTGGTTCGCATTCACTTGCGCGATTGGGTTTAGGCGATTTAGTTACACTCTTATTCTTTGGCCCAATTGCTGTTGGGGGAACGATTTTCCTACAAACAAAGAGTTGGTACTTTCCTGGCATTTGGATAGGTTTTGTTCCTGGTCTCTACTCTGCAGCAATACTCAACCGCAACAATATTCGTGATAGGGATGGTGACCGCATTGCGGGTCGTAAAACAATCCCCATTCGTTTTGGTCGTGATATTGCGGAACAACTTTTTTCCATAACCATTTTGCTCGCTCTTCTTCTTCCTATTCCCTACGCCTTACTCCTGCACAGACCCCTTCTGATGCTTCCTTCAGCTATTTTCTTAATTCCCACAATCCAACTTCTGCAGGAAAAAGATGAACGGATAGCGTTTTTCAAAACGCCTCCTCTTGAATTTGGAATGTGTGTTACTTTAGCTCTATGCCATTTCCTTTAGAAATCTTGCATTATCGACATAATCGCCGTGAAGGCCTGCACTTGATTTGGGGCGAAGCTAAAGCTGAAGTAGCGCCGCTGCCAAAATGGAGCATTGAAAGCTTAGATGAAGCACTATTGCATTTGCAAAATGGGACCTTCTCCCCTGCCGTCTCCTTTGGTCTAGAATCGCTTCTTTTGCAGAAGAAATTCCCCAATGTCAATCTCAAAGTAGGCTTATGCGCGCTAAACAAAATGAAAGAGGGCTGTCGCGCTCTCAAGCTAAAAATAGGCCATTTAGAAAGTGATGAGGCAATCACTCTCATTCAAAAGTTTGTAGGCCGCATCCCTTTACGCCTCGATATCAACCGCAAATACGATTTAGAAAAAGCAAAAACCGTACTGGGAAGATTCCCTAAAGACACATTTGAGTTTGTAGAGGAACCGCTTTCCGACCCTACACAAATTCCAGAGCTTCGAAAATCGTGCCCGCACCCTTTTGCTCTGGACGAGTCACTTCGCGATCGCCCACTAGATTTTTGCTTAGAATTGGCTGAACACTTCATCATTAAACCCACTTTGCAAGGAGGGATTGGTCTCTGCTGTTTCATTCGAGACAAAGGAAAAAAACACGGAATCATTTCGCACTTAAGCTCTAGTTTTGAGAGTCCTGTCGGTTTGCGCGCAATCAAACATATGGCAGTTTGCTGCAATTTTCCAACGGAGGCGATGGGCCTTGATGCCGTTTCATACGACTTCTAACAAAATTGCCATCCAAGATGGCAACCGCTCGATTACTTATCGAGAGCTACAGCTTGCACAAAAAAAATCACTCCCCTTCTACGCGCACAATACCTTAGACTCGATTCTCTATCTTCTCCAATGCTCAAATCCTTTTCCGCTTTCACATCGCCTACCGCTTAATCAAGCGCGCGATTTGGCAAAAAACACCCCCCTGATGACCTCTCTGCTCACTTCTGGCTCCACAGGAAGACCTAAAATTGCGCAACTCACGCAAGAAAATCTCTACTACAGCGCTCTTGGCGCCGTCGAATATTTCGGCTTAAATGAATCAGATCGATTTCTCCTCTCCCTCCCCTATTTTCATGTCGGAGGCCTCGCCATCATCTGGCGCGCTCTTCTTTCTGGAGGCACACTTGTTATTCCTCAGACAAAAAACCTCTCTAAAGAGATCATTCGCGAAAAAATCACACGCGTTTCACTTGTTCCGCAACAACTCATGCAAGGAGATTTTCCAACATTGCGCACAGTTCTTCTTGGCGGGCAAGCGATGCCAAATCATTTAGGCTCGTATAATCTACCTCTGTATGTTAGCTATGGAATGACCGAAATGGGATCCGTGATTGCAGCAGCCCCCTGGAATCGTGAACTTTACGTAGAAGTACTGCCCTATCGAAAAGTGCGAATTGTTGATGGAGAAATTTTTGTGAGCGGTAAAACACTATTTGCCGGCTATCTCGGCGAAGAAAAACCGGGAGAGTGGTTTGCCACAAAAGATTTGGGGCACCTAACAGAAAAGGGTCTACAAATTGCGGGGCGAAAAGATCGCCTTTTCATTAGCGGCGGGGAGAACATTCAGCCTGAAGAAATCGAAACAGCTCTACTCTCTCTTCCAGAAATCAAGCGCGCGCGCGTCATCCCGCGCAGTAATGAAAAATATGGCGAGCGGCCCATCGCCTTTCTCGACCCATTCCCTGTGCCCAATTTGGAAAAACGCCTGGAAAGTTTACTCGCTCGCTTTAAGATTCCCGACGCTTTCTTCCCTTTTGAGGGTGAGGAGAAGGGCGCGCAACTCTCCCGGGATCTCTGTTAGTGCCACATGCACGATTTGGTTTTTTGCCATCAATTTATCTGTGTAGAGCTCTGTACCAAGCGTAAACGATCTCGTGCCAAGTTTTGCTAAGTAAAGATGTACAGTGATCTCATCACCGCGCTTTGCAGGCGCTAAAATATCTTGCTCAGTATGCACAATCGGCAGAGCGATTTCGGGTATTTTGTGATCGTGCAAAAAGTGCTCAAAGGCCTGCACAGAAAAGCGCAGCGGTGCAGTAAAATAGAGATTACCTGTGCTATCTGTGTCCTCCATATAGACACGTTTTCTGTATGTAAAAATATTTTTATTTTGAACCTTTATCATGTTGACGATCATGCCCGAAGAAAGGTATAATCCACAACTTAAGATGAAGTATTCAAAGCATACCCCTTACCTTGAAAGTCCCCCTCAAAAACAAGGCAGCCTACTTGAAGAATTGATTTTAGAAGGCGATATCTTAAGAGGTGAATCCGTCTCTGATGTCCTCTTTCGCAAGGGCGAAACAAGACTTCTAGAAGCTGATGCAAGTGGATTGCAATTTTTTGAACTTGCCGCTGCCAACGACCCGGAAAACTGTGAACTCTTTTTTTCTATGGGCCTTTCCGCATTTCACTTTGGAAGCCGCCCCGGCAATGAAAAATATCTTTTACCAGCAATTCGATTTTTGAATCGCGTCAAACGATCTGATAGCCTCCATCCATTGGGCTGCGCCTACTTTCTTTTAGGGCAAAAAAGAAACGAAGGCCACTACATCCAGAAAGCCAAAGAAATTTTTGAAGAAGCGATCAAAGTAGAAGATCAACTCTCATTAGAAGTGCGCGCAGATCTGCATTGGGACAACGCCTTAGTATGGGTCGAATTGGCCCAGCATTCTGGTGAAGCCCTTGATAATCACATCGCCTTGAAATCTTTTGAAAAAGCAGCCGAAATCGACGAAAAGCTCCCAGCAGAATTTTGGCAAGCTTTTGGCAATGCCACCCTCCGCTTGGCTGAGCAGGTCAATGACTTTTCTCTCTTCCAAAAAGGAATAGAACATTTAAAACATGCCGTATCGTGCGAATTGAGCGCATTTTCTAGCTGGTTTGACCTGGGAAAAGCATTTGCAAAAATTTTCTACCTAACACTTGATGAAGAACATTTTGTACAAGCAAGCGAATCCTTCACAACAGCCGCAGAACTTAAGCCCAGCGACCTCAATGTTTGGATCGCTACCTGTCATCTCCTACTAACAGCGGGCAAGCATTTGCAAAATCGCAAAATGCTTACAAGCGGCCTTGACAAGTGCAAGCGCGCCGCGCGTTTTCACAACCGCAACATCGCTCTCAACATCATTAAAGCGCGACTACTCATTGCCATAGGTACAGCGCGCGAAGAGATTAAATGGATCTATGACGGACAAAACATCTTAAATAGCATCGAAAAAACATGTGAAACTGAGCCCGACTATTACCTTGCCTCTGGCGAAGCATTCGAAGCACTCGGACTCTACTACGACGATCTCGACTACCACTTTCAGGGAATTGAAAAATTTCAAAAAGGCATCGCCTTCCAATCCACCCATTTTCATCTCTGGTATGCAATGGGCCGCTGCTACCTGCACTGCTTTGATTACGCCGGTGAGCGCGAAGACCTGCAACTTGCTCTGCGCTTTATCAAACGCGCACTCAATTTAAAAGCGTCTAGTCTTCACCACTATTCTCTTGCTATTGCGCTAGTAAAAAGTGCGGAAATTGAAGAAAAAATAGAACCATTAGAGCTAGCCCTCGACCACTTTGAAAAAACCTTTTCACTCCACCAAAATGTTCTCTACTCCCTTCCCGAGTGGCACTTCTCTTACGCTAAAGCACTTGATATGCTTGGCGATTACGAAGACAACGAAGAACACTACGCAGAAGCGATCGACATCCTCTCACAAATTCTACTTGCCGATCCCACATTTCCCCGGATCCATTATCGCTTAGCAATCGTCTACTCTCATCTTGGTGAACTTCTTGAAGATCCCGGAGTTTTCACACGAGCACTGCACCACTACCGATTGGAACAGCGCAGATCTGATGAAGATGAAGAACAGCTCCTGCTTGATTGGGGCGTAACACTCATCAGCCTCGGCGCCTGCTTAGAAGATCCGCAAGAAGCAAATAAAACATTTCAAATGGCGCGTCAAAAATTACACGAAGCCGCTCGGCATGGCTTAGCGAGCGCCTTTTACCAACTCGCTTGTCTAGAAGTACAAGAAGAGAATTTTACAAACGCCCTGCACTACTTGAACCAGGCAGAGAAACAAGATGCCCTTCCTTCTTATCAAGAAATCATGCATGATGAATGGCTGGAGCCGATTCGCGATGATCTCTCCTTTAAAGAATTTATGGAAAAAATAGGAAATACAAACAAACATGGATAAACGTACTACACTTTTTTTAGTCATCACAACCCTCTCCTTTTTCCTCATACAGTCACTCTTCTTTCGCAAAGGCGAAGACGCCGCCATCCAAAAGTACAAAGAGAATCAAGTAAAAGAACAGCAAATCACATTGCAAGATGTTTCAGGCCGCGTAGCTACAATCAATAGCTTTCCTATAGTATCACTCTATCACGACGAAGCTGGAAGCGAGCTTGCTACAAACGCCCTCCATTACGGCGAAAACTACCTATTAACACCATTTGATAATCGCCCATCCGTACTCTACACAAACAGCGGCACAAAACTCTCCCTTAGCGTAAAAGGCGATCTTGGCGCGCCCTTCCTCTATTCTGCAAATAAAGGGGAATCTCTCGCCTCCACCTATCCACCGCAAATTGGCAACTATGACCTGCAACTCATCACACTTGGTCAAAATCCTACCGTCACCTTAGCTGTTTCCGACGATAACACCCTTCTTTTCCCTACTGAAAAACCCCTCGAGCCCGCGATCGCCCTCTATAATTTTGCCGGTACTTTCGTACCAGTTGGCTATTACGACTCCCTAAAAGGTCGCTACGAAGAACTTACCTCTGATATTCACTTCCAAGAAGCGATTACAATCTTGCAGCCCAAAACAACAAAAGGCGCGCGCGAACAATTTTACGTACTGGAAAATGAATACCAACAGATCGTCTTCTCAAATATCGGCGGTTCAATCGCAGAAATCAACTTGCCCTTCAAAAGCAATAAAGATGATGCTAGCGTCGTACTTCCTATTGGCACAGACCGCATCATCGCAGAAAAATACTCCCTAAACGATCGTTTTCCGAATAAACCCTATGAAATCGTAGACGCATCTGGCACGCGTCAGCAAATGCAGCCAACAAAAAGTGGCTACTACCCCCTCTTGCGCCGCAGCCTGCAAGGCAAAAACGCCTTTCAAGAATCGCCCCGCTTTAACGCGCTGACCATTCAATCTGAAGATCCCGGCCTAGCCGCTCTTGCCTTTACTGTGCGCAACTTTTCGCAAAACCAAATCGTCTTTGAAGCGACAACCGGATCTCGTCGCATCACAAAAACTTACAGCTTTCCTGCACAAAATATTGCCGCCCCCTACATTATTGACCTAGACGTACGAGTAGATGGTGATACACGTGGATTGTGGATCGGCAGTGGCGTACCTGAAGTAGAACTCATTTCCGGCAGCTCAAACCCTGCCATTAAAACTCGCAGCTCCCACGTCGATAAAGTAGATGTTGCAAAACTCTCCCTGCCAAAAAAAGATTCCACCACCTACGCGCATATGCAACCAGATTGGGTGAGTAATTCTAACGGCTTTTTTACCCTCTTGCTCGATCCTATTACCGATATCGGCCCTGGCCTTAAAACCGACCATATTCCCGGCAATTTTGATCCCTCACGCATGAGCATTATCGACGCTGAGCACAACCTCTATCCTGCAGCAAAATTCCCCGGCTACGAAACCTTCTTGCCACTTGCACCAACAAATCAAACCCAAACCTACCGCTTCTACGCTGGCCCACTTGAAACCTCCATCCTAAAACAAGTCGACCGCGTCTATTCGGAACAAGGCTACAACCCCGACTACAAAGCCGCTATCAGCTTTCACGGCATCTTCTCATTTATCTCTGCCCCCTTTGCGAAATTCCTCTTCTTTGTCCTGAATATGATCTATCAAGGCATCCACTCTTGGGGCTTCTCGATCATTTTACTAACCGTATTCCTTCGCGTTATGCTCTACCCATTAAACGCCTGGTCAGTAAAATCGACCATCCGCATGCAGCAGATGTCACCGAAAATCAAAGCCGTGCAAGAGCGCTATGCAAAAGATCCCCAGCGCCAGAAAATGGAGATGATGAAACTCTATAAAGAAGGCGGCGCTAACCCCTTTATGGGCTGCCTGCCAATGCTGATCCAAATGCCCTTTCTTATCGGCATGTTTGACCTCCTCAAATCCACCTTTGCCCTCCGCGGCGCCTCATTTATTCCAGGCTGGATCGACAACCTCACCGCCCCCGACGTACTCTTTTCTTGGAGCACCCCAATACCCTACATTGGCACCACATTCCACCTCCTTCCATTTGTGCTTGGCGGCATCATGTATTTCCAACAGCGAATGATGAAACAGCTCTCTGGTAAAAAAGAGCCAACCACCGACCAAGAAAAGCAGACCCAGAACATGGGCTCTATGATGACCGTGCTTTTCACCGTCCTCTTCTACCGCTTCCCATCAGGATTGAACCTCTACTGGATCTCCTCAATGAGTCTTTCCATGCTCCAGCAGTGGTACACATACAAAAAAATGCAGCCAAAGGCAAACATTAAGAAAGTCTAATTAAACTAATTAGCTTATCGACAAGTAATTACTTTCATGTTACTATGTTTTACAAATTGAAGTAATTATGGCAATACCAGCAGTGCAGTAAGGACATAGTGAATGGACAGTGCATGATGTATCTATGCCCCAGCAGCAGTATACAAACAAAAAAATAGAGCAAAAAGCAGACCTCAAGAAAATTTAAAATAGAATATATGCATACATTTTCTGTTGACTAAATACACATGTCTCGTTAATATTTTCTTAATATAACAACACAGGTACAAAATGACTCAGGTTACAAGTTCACTCTCCGTAAATAATATCAACGGATATTCATCTGATCTAGTTTCTTTAGGATGTTTGGGGCCCCGTTTAGTAGTTTTTCTTCCCTTAGCTTCACTGGGAGAAAAGATGTACAAATCAGGCTTTATCAAAGAACTAACAAAAGGAAAATCCGCCAATCTCTCTCCCTTTAAACCATTAATTGTAAAAACTGCTGCAGCTTTTGCATTATTTGTATTAGGTAATATCGTAATAAACAAAATCTCAAGCAAGTGTATCAATTCTACGAGATTTTACTACATTAACACAACTCCAAGCCTTAATGACTTTAATGTTGCGTTAAATTTCTCTCAATTAAAAACTTATTTCACATCTTGGTTTAGGTTTTTTTCTATAGGGAAATTAGCATCTACCCCCTGTAATAAACTTAGCAATCTACAACTTCATTATCTTAAAATAATACTGTCTGAAAGTGCTTTTGCAAAAGTTATAAGTAACTCCGGAAATACTTTAAAACCTCTTAGCCAAACTGATAAACCCATATTTTATTTGAATAAAGATGTGTGGAAAACTTTATCTATTGATAATAAAAAACAAATTATTAATGAATTACAAGGATCACACTTAAATCTTTTGAAAATTTCTATTACAGAAAATGAATTCAATGAATTAAATACTTCGGGTGACTTTGAAACAAAAATAGAACCAATAGAATCAAGCATCTTAACCGATAATCTTTTAAACGTCCTGTCTTTTAAAGCGTTAGTCCAATTGTCAGAACAATTTTCATATGATGAAGAATTATTCTCAAGATTATCTCTTCAAATAGCAACTATTATTTCAGACTCAAAAGACGAACCAGAATTTGATAACCTCTTTAACCTATTTAGGGAGATTATCTTCGAAACCGTAGAACCCAGGGGAACTTTTTTATCAAAAGTAGCTAGTTCCTTGCTTTTTCAAGTATCATCAGAAGATTTGAACTCACAATTTAAAAAACTTGAGAATATATTTACCCCAGGAGAACTTTCTATAATATTAACCCTAATACTAGAAAGAACTGATCAAAAAGAGACTATCAATCAAATTTTAGAAGTTCAAAAAACAAAACTCCTTTCAGAAGAAACTGTTGATTCTTTCGTAAAAATGGACCTAGAAATCCTTTTTAACAAATCAATATCCTTTCTAGTTTTTGGTTTGCCCATTGAAACTTGTACAAGTCTAATTGCAAAAACAGTCTTAAAAAAAGAGAACCTTGAGCAAGATATTCCGCAATTTTTTCAGTGGTTTCTACATGAACCGACATGTGACAAACTGCTAAAAAGTTTTATCCCTACTCTATTAGATGATGAAAGAATGAAGCTGAGCCAACTCCCAGCTATCTGGAAATCTTTACATATCATACATAATGACGCAGTTGGCAATGATATCGAAAGGCCAACAGATGAAGACTACCAAACCTTAGAAGTTGAAAGAAGTTTAGAATTCTCAAAGATCCGAACGCGATACCGTCAACTTCAACGCAGGGATCATCCAGATAGAAACCTTGATAACTTTTTAGAAGCAACTGAAAAATCGCAAAAACTGAGTAATGCTTTTGAGAGAATTGAAAATTGGGAAAATGCTAAATTACAGATTGCACCCGACAAAAATCCGCTACAGTTTGCAGTTGATTCCTTCTTAAAATTTATAAGGAATAACAAGGATCGTATTGCTAGGGACAACCCTTGGCCTGCAAATGAAATTCCTTTTGAAGTTTCTAGCATCTTAGGTGAAGTTTCAGCATTGAAATCCTAAGGTTTCTTGCAATAGAAACGCCTTATCTTTTAAGCTCTAGAAGTAATGAAAGAGTGGATTCGTTTCGTAAAAAAACAAGAAGTTGAATTGGGAGCCGCTAATTGTAAAAAGTGGCTCTCTTCTATTTCTATTGCACAATTTGATGCGCGCAACTTGTATCTAGAAGTAGCTGACGCTTTTGTGCGCGAATGGTTCGAGCAACATCTGCGCAGCAAGGCCGAAGCTGAACTCAAAACGGTTTCTGGAAAACCTATCCGCATTCATGTCGCCTTAGCTAAGCAAAACATCATTTCTGAAACTCCTCACCAAGAGGTAAAGCAGCAACTGCATTTTACTTGCGATTCTGTTGATCCTTACGCGCATTTTGAAAACTTTGTCTGTGATAAGGAAAATCACATGACTTTTCAGATCTTTCAAGAAGCTGGAAAGTTGGAGGAGTTTAATCCGATCTATCTCTATGGCCCTAAGGGTTCGGGAAAAAGCCATTTATTGATGGCGCTTTGTAAAAAGATGCGTCAGGAGGGTTTAAGGGTCTTTTATGTCTGTGCTGAGAATTTTATGCGGCATGTTGTCAGTGCGATTCGCGGGGGCGAGATGGAAAAATTTCGCAAGGTCTATCGTGAGATCGATGTACTGCTCTTCGATGATGTGCATGAGCTGGCTAAGAGAAAGGCGACGCAAGAGGAATTTTTCCACACGTTCAATTTACTGCACACGGCGGGAAAACAGATTGTTTTGAGTAGCAATATTCCTCAAGGATTATTGGGAGATATCGAAGAGCGCCTTGTTAGTCGTTTTGAGTGGGGGTTAACATTAACTCTTACTAAGCCAACTGAAAGGCTCTGCCGAGAAATTGTAGTTAAGCGCTCTGAGGAGCTCTGCTTTCCTTTAACAGGTGAGGTGGTGGACTATTTGCTGGATGAGTTTTCTACAACTACAGCGCTAATAGAGGCGCTCAATGCGCTTGTTTTGCGTTCCCACTTGGGTAAGAAAGAACGTATACACTTGAATGAGGCAAAAGGCTTTTTACAGGAGCTATGCAAAAAGGAAAAAGGTGCCGCGCTCACTTCGGAAGTCCTCGCGCATGTGGTGGCGGAGGTTTTTGGCATTAAACATGAAGATATTTTAGGTAAATCGCAGTGTCGAGAGTTTGTCTTGCCAAGACAGTTGGCGATGTATCTCTGCAGAAATAAGCTGAAGATGCCCTATACAAAGATTGGCCATACGTTTTCAAAGGACCATTCGACTGTAATGAGTTCTGTTAAGAACATAGAAGAGGCTCTCCATAAGGAGAGCCGAGAAATGCATACGTATCTATGCGATATAGAAAGACGTCTATCTAAATTTTGATAAAGCGATCGTCGCCACCTGGCTTCGGTCCACCTTTATCATCACCACCGATACCTGGTATTGGAGGTTTTCCACCACCCATTGGTGGCATCATGCGATCATCTTTTGGCAGTTCGCGTCCTTCCATCACAGCTTTTGCTTTTTCACGCCATTTTTCCACTGCTTCTACAAAGAGTGGAGCAAAGCGTCGCAGTGCAGAAGATTCTGTTCCGGCACCCATTTCTAGCACACAGTGCATCAAGATGAGTTCTTCACGAACAGCAACTCCAACTCCCCCGCCAGCCATTTGGCCGCCAAGCATAGAGCCTTCTAGAAGACCTTCGTAAAGTTTTAGCTTTGTCGCATCATCTTTTGGTAATCCATCCAATACTGGTGAATAAAGATAGAGGCGATCTGAATTAGGTTCATATGTTAGGTGTAGTGAAAAGGCATTGTCAATGCCAAGAATACATGTGTGGTTTTCATCAAACGCGAGTTCAAGACTAAGTTCTTTCCCAAATTCTTGCAAATTCTGTTTTGCATTTTCATAGGACATAAGCGTGCTCCTTATAGCTTTCTGTATCCATTATTACACGAATCTTTAATTTTTGCAACCTAAATCAGGCTTAGGATATATGTTAGCTCTATGAGTATAAGAAATTTTTCAATTTTCTCTCGATCTGCCAAAAATATTGAGGTGCAACTTTTCGAAAATGAGCGCCTATTTTCGCGCTCTCCTCTTTCCCAAAACGGTTCCACATGGTCTTCACAAGTCGAAACTGGGAACTCTACGTCATATTCCTTTCTCGTGGATGGGAATGAGGTATTGGATCCGATGGCAAAACAAATTGCTGCGCCGCGCATTTGGGGAAAGGGCTCCTCAAAGCGCGCTTTTTTATCTGATCCATCCCCTTTTGACTGGCAAGAAACAAAAAAACCACAGCTTTCGCCTTCCGATCTCATTATCTACGAGGTGCACGTGCGCGGTTTTACACAAGACGCCTCATCAAAGGTTTCTACTCCTGGGACTTTTGCCGGTATGCGCGAAAAAATTCCCTATCTTGTTGATCTAGGAATCACTGCAGTCGAATTGATGCCACTTTTTGAGTTTGATGAGACCAAAGGAAATAATTTTTGGGGCTACTCTTCGGAAAGTTTTTTTGCGCCAATGGCCCGTTTTGCAAATGGCGATCCAGTTACTGAGCTCAAAGAGCTGATTCGCGAGCTGCATCGCGTTGGGATAGAGGTGATTTTAGATGTTGTCTACAATCACTCTGATGCTTTTTTGCAAATCGATCCACAAAGTTATTACATCCAAGGCGATTTTGCCAACGCCTCTGGTTGTGGCAATACGCTTTCGGCAAATAGCGAACCGATGCAATCTCTTATTCTCGAATCTCTGCGCTACTTTGCTACAGAATTTCAGATCGATGGGTTTCGCTTTGATCTCGCCTCCTGCCTCACCCGCGACTCATCCGGTAACCCCCTTACCGATCCACCTCTTATTCGCGCTATTGAAAACGATCCCGCCTTGCAAGATGTAAAACTTTTTGCTGAGCCGTGGGATCCCGGTGGTCTTTATCAAGTGGGCAGTTTTCCCGGAAAACGTTTTGCCGAATGGAATGGTCACTATCGCGATGTCGTCCGCCGTTTTCTAAAAGGAACGGATGGTCAGCTTGGTGCTTTTGCCAGTTCTTTTATTGGGTCAGATGAGATCTATGATCAACCTCTGCGTTCTGTGAACTATATTACTGCTCATGATGGTTTCTCTTTGCACGATCTTTTCTCTTACAATGAGAAGCATAACTGGGATAATGGCGAAGAAAATCGCGATGGGTCGGATCATAATGAGAGTTGGAACTGTGGCGCTGAAGGCGCTACTGAAGATTCCGAAATCATCGATTTACGCAAGCGCCAGATGCATAACACCGCCGTTATTCTTTTTTGCTCGCTTGGTATTCCATTAATTGTTTCCGGTGATGAGGTCGCGCAAACGCGTTATGGGAATAATAATCCTTGGTGCCAGGATAACAAGCTCACGCATTTTCCTTGGCAGAAGCATCCCTTTACAGAATTTATTAAAATGCTCATTCGCTTGCGAAAAGAGCATGCAATTTTCCGCAAAAATACTTTCTTTCACGCTGATTCCATTCACTGGCATGGAATAATTCCTCATCAAATGGAGTGGTCAAAAGAGGGGCGCTTTCTTGCTGTTACCCTGCAAGATGTGGAAAATAACGAGCAATTCTACTTTGCGTTTAATGCTTTTTATGAAGATTTAGATCTCACTCTCCCGTCAAGCGATTGGGATTTATTGATCGACACGTCAAATGAAAAAAAATTCAATAAAATAAAAGCACATAGCATACTTGTACTTAGGGGAAAAATTTGTTAATCTGGAGCTATGAAAAAATTTCTCATTTTATCTCTATTTTTGTTTGCTGCATGCTCCCGCAATAGCGAGGAAGTTGCAAGTCGTTTTCACAAAGATGGCAAAGCAAAACCCGTCGTCGCTCTAATTCCTATTTTTGATCATAGCGATGCCAAACTGCCCTGGAGTCTGACAGAAGAGTTTACACAAACAATTGAAGAAAAATTATCCAAACGTTCTAAAATTTTTCTCGTTTCAGATGATGCAGTTGCAAAAATGACTGCAGGATTGGATGAGCGTCATAAACCTTTTGGCACGGAAGTCTCATGGACCAAGGAAACTTTTGCTGGTAATGAGTTTGTCGTTTTTATGGAACTTGTCGATCATGAAATGGTTCCCATAACAAATGATGAGTTTCTTGAAGAAGAGGGTGATGTAAAAACTCCACATGAGTTGCATCTAACAATGCGTTTGCGCATTTTTGATTTGCGAGGCGAGCAGCCTGAGATCGTTTTACAAGAACTTGTGCAACGCACTCACCACGTACCAAAGTGGCTCTCTAATGTAGATTATACAAAGAGCGGCTGGGGCAAATATAGCTTTCATGTCACACCTTATGGTTTAGCGCATGCACAATTTACCCGTGCAATCACTAAAAGAATTGAAAGTTACATTCTCCTAGCAAAGAGTCGATGACCCCAAAAGAGCTTCTTCCGCTAAGCGGTATTATTCTCTTGGGACTTTTTGCTCTCTTTGTTTGTTTTTTCGCAAAGCGCAAGGGCTTTTTTCGCTCTCTTGTTATGTGGCCAAAAGAAAATCCCCTCTGCTGGTTTGATGTTCTTGTTGTTTTTGCGATTTATTACGGTAGCATCATTCTTCTCTCCCCCCTACTCTTGCGTCTTTTTAAGGTGCCTATTGCTACAATGCTACAAGCTGTAGCATATATTAATATTACCGCCTTTGCCCTCATTCCCCTCCTCTTTTTTGTCTACTTTCGATTCGGCAAAAAAGTTTCGATTCGCCCCCTAATCAAAGATGACGGAGAGAGTATCGGCGCTGATATAAAAATTGGATTTATCGCCTATTTAATCGCTCTTCCGGTGATCTTTTTTTTAAGTGAGTTACTAGCCACCATTGTCTTGAAGATTTTTGGTACGTTGGGTCCTGAACAAAATGCGGTGCGCATTTTAAAAGAGATGATCGGTCATCCTAAACTGCTAATTCCAATGGTTGTGATCATTGCTTTTGTTGGACCATTTGTTGAAGAGTTCCTCTTCCGCGTCACACTGCAGGGCTATTTGCGCAAAAAACTAGGAATAAAAGCGGCGATTTTACTCAGTTCATTAGGTTTTAGTCTGCTACACTTTTCTGCGCAGCAAGAAGTCGGGAACTTTATTCTTCTGCCAATGCTCTTTGTTTTAGGACTTTTCCTCGGCTACATTTATGAAAGACAGCGCTCAATTGCTTCCTGCCTTTTCCTCCACATTCTTTTTAATGCTGCCACAACTTCCTGGCTGATCTATTCATCTTGAGGTTAAACGATCAGATTTTTATACTGTTCTTATGCCGGTGCATAATTTGGACATTTTATATCACGGAGCGACTGACCGAGGCCTTGTTCGTAAAAACAATGAAGACTTTTTCGGTGCGTTGTCATCACAACAGTTTTATGTTTTAGCAGATGGCATGGGGGGACATAAAGCAGGAGAGGTCGCGGCAAAAGAAGCAGTGAATTATTTACTCTCTTCTATCCGCCGCACACTTTTACCAAAACAGTGGAAGCGAGAAGAGATCTGCCAACTACTTAAGCAGCTTTTCATCAACACAAACGAACGTGTGCACGAAATGAGTTTGCGCTTTCCCCATTACAAAGGCATGGGCTCAACTTTAACAAGCTGCCTTTTTTACGATCGCTTTCTTATCATGGGACATGTCGGTGATAGTCGCTTATATCGCCTTCGCAATGGCGAACTTTCTCGTCTCTCCTCAGATCATTTGCGCAAAACAAGAGAGCCGCAAAAAACCAAGATGGTGCTCACACGCGCCATTGGCCCCAGCCCCACACTTTTTCCCGATGTGAAAAGTTTTC
>JAJFMI010000152.1 GCA_021772235.1 Chlamydiota bacterium | reverse complement strand
TATAGAAAAATCATAAACAGCAGAATCTTGTTGACGTATGAGATCCCGCTGATTATGTTTGACTTGTAACCAGCGGAATACTTATGAAAAATCACAAAAGAGGTAACTATGCTGTCTATCGGATCAACTACTGCAAATCATGGTCAACAGCCAGGCCAGCGACCACAATATTTGGCTAGTCCAGCCGGTATGCCCACACAAACAAGTCCTAGAATATTTGACCAAACTCTTTCCAAATTTATACATATATGGGACAAGGCTATAAAGGACGTGAATTCCCCAGATCCTGATATTATCTCGATAGAAAATAGCTGGCGTACCGCTTGGAGAAAAGCTCAAAAAAATTGCGATACCAAATACCCATCTGCCAGGCTCTTAATCAGCAAAATCACCATAGAGGCTGCTAAAGCAGCACACGAAGCTGCAGAAAAGGTTTGGGAGGCTTCAAAAAAAAGAACAGCAGCAAACATTAATAAAGCCACAAGTGATCTGTTAAGTGACAGACATAACTGGGAAGAGATAGATGTATGTGCAGCGTCAATAGAAAGAGATGCATGTAATTTGATGTTTAAAGCAGCTTTAAAAGCAGCAACCTCAGCAAGTGAAGCATCAGCTACAGTTTCAGAAGAGAGACTTACAACTTGCCAGTCGGGAAGCGCAGGGGAGGCTGCAGCAAATGCAAGAGCAGCTACTGGATGGGACGAATCCGTTGAAAAAGCAGAAAAACTAGCCAATAAGGAAGTGAAAGACGCCCAGATTGTTGCACAACACACCTTGAATAAAGCCTCAGAAGCCTGGAATGCAGCCTGGAATGCCCTAGTTACTCTGTCGCAACAGAAGAGTAACACTTTGCTTATTAACACAAATCATTTTTTCAAATTCGCTAATCCTAAATGAGTTATTCTACATATTTAGAACAGTCCTTAAACCTAGTGTCTAGTCTACAAAGTTCTTTACCTAAAACAACGCGAAATCTCTCGCGATTGAACTATTGAAAATCGCTCAATATTAATAATATGGATCGATTTTCAATAGTTCAATCCCGTGGATTTGGCGCCGTTTTCGGTTGAAGAACTTTGTAGACTAGACACTAGCTTGTTATCGTTAAAATATTTTTGAAAAATAGATAGATAAAAAAAACCCAGTTCTTAAGATTTCTATTTTAAAAACCAATCTAACAGAGCGAGGAACCATGAATAATGTAATAATTTGCCATACTCTGCCATATTGCTGATTTTCTTAAAGCTATTTCTTGAAAAGATAGCAATCAGTGCCGCACTACTCTTGCCGAAAATGACCAGTTAGTACAAATTGCATGAACCAAAAAAAGACCAAGCTTGCGACAAAAATTACAAGAAGGAGAGGACGATCGGGAAGGGCGGGAAGTGTGGCAGGATCGATCAGTTTAGAGCGGAGCGGGCGAATGTTTGCTTCGACTATGCGATCTTCAATCATTTGCGCTAAGGTCTTTTGCATCTTTTGATTCAGAAGCATTTCTGATTCTATGCTGCGTTTATCCGCATGGTTAGCTAAGACATCTCCTAAAGCATTTTCCACTTGGGCTAAAAATTGGGAGGAAACTTTCCCCTTTAGCGCGCGCTGCTCTTCGTAACTGCGCTTATCTGTCTGCTGCAAATGCTGTTTTGTCTTTTCACGATAGTTTTGCTGCAGCAAGTCGCGGCGATTTTCTAAATGTACAAGTTGCTCTAAGGCGACATCACGCTTTTCTTCTTTTAGTTCTTGCTGATAACACTCAACCACTTTTTGTACAATTTGCTTAGCGACAAAGCGATTGGGGTGCGTACAAAAAAGCTTTAAAATAGCACTGTCATCGCGGTTTTTACGAAGGCGAATTTTGCGCTTTAGCTTTTTGATCACTTTCCACTTTGGCTCAATCGCAAAGTATTGCTCGCGATTTTCCAAATGATGCAAAGTAAAGCAGCAGTTTCCCAAGTCACAAGTTTCATTCACAGAACCCGCTCCTAGAGTGATCCCCAAGCGATCTTTTACAACAAAATGCGTTTCTCCGAGAGGTTTAAGCGAAAACTTCAATGGCTCTTCGCCTTTATAGTTTACATGAGAAAATTGCGGCTGCTGCTGCATCAACGGCATCTGAATTTCGGCGCGCAAATTTTGCAGCGGCCGGCCTGTCAAATTGAGCTCGCGATTTTTGACTTGCAAGCCGAGATCGGCGATCACGCTTCCTAAAATGCGATTGGTTGTCATGCGCATTTTCGCATGCCCCTCTTCTTGTCCGCGATCGAGACCACGTAAAAAAGGCATGAGCGAAGATTGCATTTTCATCACTGGCGCCTGATCTTGAAAGAGCGCAGATGAGGTAAAAGTGGGAGTGCGAAAAAGTAAAAGTACAAATAGAGCGAGCGACAAAACTGAGGCGCGGATCACAATTTTTCTCATGGAAGCCCTACCCATCTGCCATAACCACTACAGAAAAGATCCCAGGCGGAAAAACAAGGCAGCAGCTGTGAAATAAAGCGGTTCCATTCAGTAAGCGGCGTAGCCGCGACATAAACAATATCTCCCGGCATCACAAGCAAACTATTTGAAGGGAGCCGAATGATGTGTTTCCAGTTGAGATTGTAGATTTTTGGCTTAAGCAGATTGCCGCGAAAGACCTGAATGTAGCCCTTGTCTCCCGTAAACTGGATGCCACCCACTTCTGCTAAAACTTCTCTTATAGGCATCGATCCACGCGTTAATTTTACAACTCCTGGCCGGCCCACTTCTCCCATCACCATTGCAGAACTCGCCTGCGCGCTGGCAATAAAAATCTTATCGCGCGGACGCATCACCACATTTTGGCTCATATCGCCTTCATGCATCAACTTGTACATATCAACCGCAAGCAGGGAATCATTGCGCACTAAGTAACTCATAAAGAGATTTGAGTTTGGTTGCACTCTGGCCTTGGAAAGCACATCAAAAAGACGCAAAGTGCCATTTGCTGTTAACCCCGGAATTCCCACCTCTCCTGCAAGTTCGACCTGTTTATTTGGTTGCTCACGAAAAGAGAGAAAAAGCTCGACATCTTGGAATTTTTCTAAATAAGCATTCTGCAATATCTTTCCCGCATTGACCAAACTTAAACCCGCAACGCTTACAGGTTCTACATCAGGAAGGTGCAATTTTCCATCGCGAACGCGAAACCCAATCGCGGCACCAATTTCAACAAGTGCACGACTCAATTCTTTTTTATGCGGATTGTAAAGCGCGATGTTAATGAGATCGCCCTCCCCAATCACCTCATCAAATTCCTGTAATTCTTCCGGATCCAACTGCCCAATTGATTTACCTTCCATCTCCAAAATCGAGAATTTTCCTTCTGAGATCTTATAGGAATCAAGGACAAAATCCTCTGCACCAA
>JAJFMI010000151.1 GCA_021772235.1 Chlamydiota bacterium | reverse complement strand
AAATATTTCTTTTGCGCGGGGTAACCAATTTTCTGCCCCAATTGTTGTTTCAGAACCATGTCCAGGATACACTTTTGTTTCTGCTGGTAACACTTCTAACTTCTTCAGCGATGCCCACATCGCTTCCGGATCGGCTGTTGGAAAACTCAAATTTCCAATCGATCCTTGAAAGAGCGTATCACCCGAGATGATAACATTTTCCGCCGGCAAATAAAAGCAAACACCGCCCGGAGTATGTCCCGGCGTTTCAATTACCTCAATTTGCAAATCTCCGAGCTGCAAAACATCGCCTTCTTTAATCAAATGATCTGGCGTTGTTCCTTCAATTGGAAACATCAACGGCAAACCATCACTTCCCGGCTTTTCTAGATTTCCACGATCGGCTTCATGAACATAAACAGGAACATCCAGCTTCTCTTTAACCTTTTTGCAATCACCAATATGATCCCAGTGACTATGCGTAAGCAAAATCCCTTCAATCTGCCAACCCTTTTCTCCCAATAAAAAACTTGCACTCTCAGGAGCAGGGTCGATAATAAAAGCTTTTTTTGTATTTGAGCAGCCAAGCAAATAAGCATTTGTAGCAAAGGGACCGCAAGGAAAAATTTTGATAAACATTGCACCGGAGAGGACTTGAACCTCTAACCGCCCGGTTCGTAGCCGGGTACTCTATCCAATTGAGCTACCGGTGCAGGGAAGAATAAGTCCTATTGTCGCGCAAACCGAAATTATTTTCAAGCACATCTTTCCTACCTGTAAAATAATTTCTTGTCTACTCGCTTACGCTCCTTTAGTATGAGAGCATATGAGCATTGTCATTGCCGGCGCCGATGAGCTCGGCATTTATTTAGCTTCCGTTCTTTCTGATGAACAGCAAAACGTAATCATCATCGATCCCGATGAAGAAAAGTTGGAGCAGTTTGCACGTAGTGCAGATGTCGCAACAATTTGTGGGCAGTGCCATGACTGGCAATTGCTTGATGAAATTGCGGAGCAGAAGCCTCAACTTTTTCTGGCGATGACGCCGTGCGATGCGACAAATTTGCTGAGCTGTTCCATTGCAAAAAATCTGGGTTATCCCACAACTGTCTGTCGCATTACCAATGCACAATTTTTGAATCAATCACGTATTGATATCGATCGGCTTTTTTATGTTGATCACTTGATTGCTCCAGAGTTGATCGTGGCGCATGAGTTGTTTAAGTGTCTTTCGCATCCGGGAAGTGTGGCAGTTGAGAGTTTTGCACATGGCGCGGTGCAGATGCGCACAATTGTTTTGCCTTCTGAATTTCCCGAACGGGGAAAAAACTTGCGCGAAATGAAGTTTGGTGACGATCTGCTTATTGGAATGATTCGTCGCAAGTCGGATAATGGCGGGCAGATTGTTTTCCCTCATGGTGATGATCAGCTTGAGACAGGCGATGAGGTCACTTTTATTGGTGATACAAACACGATGATGAATATTCCTTCGCGTTTTGGTTTGAGTGGCAAGGAAATCAAGTCAGCGGTTGTGGCAGGAAGTTCTCCTGTGGTGCACCATCTTGTTCAAATTTTGCTCAGTCACGGTATTGCCGTAAAAGTGATGGATAATGACTACACCTGCTGTGAAAAGCTTTCCAAAATTGAAGGCAATGTTACGGTCATTCAGGAAGATCCCTCCAACATGAACTTCTTACTTTCTGAAAGAATCGACCAGTCGGATGTTTTTTTAGCAGCAACACCTTCAACAGAGTTTAATATTTTAACTGCTTCGTTAGCACAGGAAGCGGGTGTTAAAGATGTCTACTCGCTTGTTTCTGATATGCGCCATTCACATTTGCTCAAGCGTTTAGGTATTGATTACGCGGTTTCTGAAAAAGAGAGCATCACTTCGCGTATCCTCTCTTTTATTCATGCAGAAAGTGCCATTTCCACTCGTACGCTCTATGAAAATCAGGTAATGATTATGGAGCTTAAGGTCTCTGCTGCAACAAAAATTGCCGGTGTACCCGTTCGCGATTTAGGAAACCTTTTACCAAAAGATTGTTTGATTGCTCTCATCGAAAATCGCGGACAAATTATGATTGCTAAGGGCAATCGTATTTTTGCACCGGGCGATACAGTGATCATTATCTGTTCACCAAAGCATGTGGATGAAGTAAAGGGGATTTTTTAGCCGTGAGGTGGAAAGATCTTAGCAAACTCATTAGCAACTTTCTCTTGCTCTTTGCGCTCGTACTGCTCATTCCCATTGCTGTGGCAATTTACTTTGAGTTTTACAAAATCGATCCGCTGCACCCGCCTTATCTTGCTACTGCCAGCTTTCTCGCAACTTTTGGAATAACGCTTTCTCTCGCTCTACTTTTGCGTTTTTTTGGACGCAGCGTCAAAGGAGAGCTCTACCGTCGCGAAAGCCTTTTGCTCGTTCCTATCGTCTGGATAATTACTTCCTTAATTTCTGCCTGCCCCTTCATCTTTACGGGAACAATCGAGAGCCCCATAAATGCAATTTTCGAATCAGTTTCCGGCCTCACAACTACCGGTGCGACCATCATTTATCCAAAAGCATTTGATAGCGTTTCACACAAAGAAGTGTCGGTAACAACAAAAAGTCTTACGGGCAAAAATTACCAATTTAATGGAACGGTCACACCGCTGCGCGCGCCCGACTCTCATCAAATTATTTTAGAAGGGCTCGATGCTGTTAGCAAACCGATTTTATTTTGGCGCAGTTTTTTGCAATGGATCGGTGGCCTTGGGATCATCTTTCTCTTTATTGCAATTTTTCCCGCTCTCTCCATTGGTGGAAAATTTCTCTATGAAGCAGAAATCACAGGCCCTTTCAAAGATGCACTTACACCGCGTATCAAAGAGACCGCTTCCTATCTTTGGAAAATTTACATTGGACTTACCCTTTTAGAAATTCTCTGCCTGCGTGTTTTCAACCACAGCATGCCTCTTTTTGATGCGGTTACCATTACTTTTTCCAACATCTCCACCGGCGGTTTTAGCATCCACGAGAAATCGATTGGTTTTTACAACCACCATCCTACTGAATGGATCGTGATGCTCTTTATGTTTTTTGGTGCGATGAATTTTAGCCTGATTTTCTACGCGCTAAAAGGAAAGCTCTACCGTCTCTTCGATCCTGAACTACTACTTTTCATTGGCGTAATAATCGGTAGCAGCGTCCTCATTTCCATACTGCTCTTTCAAAGTGACTTTGTACCCGCTTCATTTCTCACAGAAGTGGCAACCTATTTTGACAAGCTACGCGTTTCTATTTTTCAGTTTATCTCCTCACTCACTTCAACGGGATTCTATACCGCAAACTATGATCTTTGGCCTTGGGGAGCGCAAGCGCTGATGCTTTTATCTATGTATGTTGGAGGCATGTCTGGCTCAACTGCAGGCGGGATGAAAATGGTGCGTCACCTCATCTCTTTCCGCACCGTAAAACACAAAATCGAAACGCTCTTTCGTCCGGAAGCCGTTCGCGCATTAAAGATCCGCGACCGCGAAATCCCGATGAAGACCTTCTCTTCCGTTTTTATTTTCGTCTGGATTGTGCTTGTGACCTCAGCCGTCGGCACATTCCTTCTCATTCTAAACGGCATCGATCCCTCTACAGCTTTTGGCTTAATCGCCTGCAGCATCAATAACGTCGGCCTCTCTTTTGATGCCGCAGGTCCCATGTCTACCTGCGCATTTATGCCTGCCTTTTCCAAAATCATTATGATCATCTGGATGCTGCTTGGCCGCCTCGAATTCTATGCATTCCTGATCATACTCACCCCACGCTTCTGGAAATCCAGATAAGTTATTTATTTCCTAAAATTAGTCCACACACTCT
Organism: Chlamydiota bacterium; assembly: GCA_021772235.1. GTDB lineage: Bacteria > Chlamydiota > Chlamydiia > Chlamydiales > JAJFMI01 > Algichlamydia. The sequence goes on along the minus strand of JAJFMI010000151.1, from coordinate 4,822 downwards.
TTGGTCTCCATCTCTGCTATCGCCAAATCAAATTTCGAACGCCGGGTCGTGTCATCTACACTAACCCGACGCCCAAAGTCCGATTTTGCTTTGCGATAACGAGACAAAAATCAACTCCTGAAAACTGCCTTCCAATTTTCATCTTGAATAAATCCATCATTCGGATTCGACAACTTCTTCAAAGTTGCCATCATCCTCCATAATGAATTTCTTCTAAGAAGAAAATTGTCTTTCAGTTTCCATTACTCAATTTTTGTCTCTTGAACCCGCTTCAGCCGCTTCGCGCACTCGCAAAATTCGCAAAAAATACAAACTTGCTGCAGCCGTTTCGTGCTCCAACAAAAAACAGCTGCGCACGGGTAACGTGCGCTCGATGGACTTAGATTGGCTATGAAAAATTGCGGCGCAGGAGGATGGGTTAGTGCTGTGCACGACCCTCCGACGAGCAGGCGATTTGGCATGCCAAGGTAAGTCTCAAGGGGCAGCGGGGGTGCGTCCTGCGGCGCACCCCGACTGGGTATAGTGGCTGTTTTTTGTAAAATAGCTACTTAAGAAATGTTCTTGAGAACCAAATGCTTGCAAAAATTGTTTTTATTCGCATAGGATAAAGACTACTTTGAATATGTTGAAAAGCCTTTTTTTCTTATTACCGCTCTGTCTGTTTGCTCAAAGAACTTGTGATGAGGTTCTTGAATATTACGAGACGCCTTCCGCTGGTCCACGCGTGAAAAATGGCGCAGGCTATTTCATGACAGGTTCCTATTTGTATTGGACGGGTCGGCAGACCGGCTTGGAATTTGTCACTAGTGGCGCTCAAAATAATGGACCAGAGCCAACTAAGAGAGGAGAGGTCTTTTATCCCAACTTTCGTTACTACTCGGGTTTTAAGTTTGGGTTGGGCATTTCGTTTGAACATGATGATTGGGATTTGCTAGGGCAAGTCACATGGATTCAACCAAAAGGTACAAAGCGTTTTGTTGAACGCGACAGAGATATTACGGATTTGCGCCGGAGATGGTTTATTGGTGGCGACATCAATTCCGATTTTGTTCCCTATCTTGCAGATGCAGAGTGGAAGTTGCAGTTTCAGACTGTAGACTTGGAGCTGGGGCGGAATTCTTTTTTTAGTAAGTACCTCTCCTTTCGCCCGCATTTTGGGTTAAAAGGCTCGTGGCAGCAGCAGGACTATGTTGTGCACTACGATTCCGTAAATAGTTTAGGATCGGAGAGGAACGAGCGCCTGCATATCACTCAAGATTTTTATGGCGTTGGAATTCGTTCCGGTTTTGATGGTTCCTGGCATTTTAATAAATATTGGTCGTTTATTGGGAACATTGCACTCTCTGGTTTGTGGAGTTTTACAGAAAGTAATCGATCTGATCGCATTGGGGTAGATCAAAATGAAGCTGTACACTTTAAGACGGAGAACGCTCTTCACTCCATTCGTCCCGTTTTGGAGTTTACAACGGGTTTACGCGGGGAAGTATGGTTTTTTAATAGCATCTACCACCTCTCTATCGATCTTCTTTGGGAACAGCAGCGCTGGTTTGGGATGAACCAATTCTACCGCGTGCTTGAAGAGACAGCGCACGGCTCGCTATTGATGCAGGGATTTACGTTGCGATTGAGGTATGACTTTTGAGGAAGATTATGAAAAAAAGTTTCTTGTTTTTGTTTTTGATAGGAGTGCTGCAGGCGGAAGAGAGTTGCAATCGTTGCGAGCCGCCACAACCACCTGATCCTATTTGTGAAACAGGCGGTCCCTCCTTTCTCTTTTATAATAGCCCCATAAAAGAAGAGTGCTGGACACTTTTTGTTACAGGAGACTTTATTTACTGGCGCGCAAGTGAAGAGGGGCTTGCTTATTCGGCCTCTAAATGGCGCAATAATTTAAACGAGAATCCAGGTCAAGGAAGTGCGAAACATCCTGATTTTGCATTTGAGCCAGGATGTTAAGTGGGCCTTGGCACGCGAATTGCGCATGACGGTTGGGAAATTTACTCAGAATACACATGGCTACACACAGGCGATAAAACAGGAAGCACGGAAAATGCAAATCCACTTGCCACTACAAGTGGGGCAACTTGGTTCACTAAAGAGGCAGCACCAAATAGCCTATTGCAACCGGATTTTCCTCTTCTAACATCTGCAAAAGGACGTTGGGATCTGCACTTTAATAGTATCGATTTGAGTTTGGCGCGCACTTCACGAGTGGGAAGACGTTTCGATTTGCGCCCACATTTTGGTTTTAAAGGAAGCTGGCAGAAACAGCACTATTCAACCCATTACACCGCCAATAGTCACTTAGCAGATGCGACGATGCGGAGAATAAGTCAAGAGATTGACTATTGGGGTTTTGGAATGCGCACAGGATTTGATGCGGCATTTCATCTCAACAAATGGTTTCGAATTTTGGGAGAGACCGCAATTTCTGGATTGTGGAGCGGCATTGATATTGATCGACGCGATCGATCTCAACCTGCAGATGGAAGTGGTACCGAAGTAATTACATTTAGAACAGAAAATTCCTACCATACAATTATTCCTGTGCTGGAGATGTTTTTGGGAATGCGATGGGAGAAACGCTTTAATGAAAACCTCTATAACTACATGATGCAACTTGGATGGGAACACCAAGTTTGGTGGAATATGAACCAATTTTATGGAGCATATGAACAGGGGAGTCACGGCGCTCTTACCCTTCAAGGCTTAACCTTTCAACTGAGATTAGACTTCTAGTGAAAAAAGAGATAATCATCGCACTTTTTCCGATCCTTCTGCTGGCCTACCAAGACCATCCCCCCATGCCTGCGCCTGGAAAAATTGATGAGTATCAAGAAAATCGCTATGAGAGATCGACAAAACCCGCGGGACCACGCGTAAGCTCACCCGCTGACATCTTCTTTACAGGCGATTTTATCTACTGGCGAGCAGATCAAGAAGGAATGGGATTTGCGACAAGCGGCTGGCGCGCAAGCACCGATCAGCCCGTTACAAAAGGAAAAGTGACAGAGCCTAATTTTGAGTTTATCCCAGGATTTAAGGCCGGCTTTGGGGTGAACCTCGATCACGATTTTTGGGATGTCTACTTTCAATACACTTGGCTCTATACAGGTGATCAGGAAAATTCGATAACAGCAGATAACATCAATTCACCAGCGCTCGCTGCCTCATGGTTCTCACAGGGAAATAATCCCTTGAATCCTGACTTCCCCCTAATCAATAACGCACGAGGGCGCTGGGCGCTCCGCTATCAAACCCTTGACTTCGAATTAGGACGCAACTTTTTTGTCAGCGACTGGCTGACCGTACGCCCCTTCTTTGGCTTAAAAGGAATGAAACAGGATCAAGATTTTTCCATTCGCTACAGACGTGTTTTGGGCGAACTTGATGCGCAGCAATGGCGGATCACCCAAGACTTAGATTATTGGGGAGTAGGGCCGCGAGCCGGAATGAATACCAATTGGTTTTTCTCAAAATACGTAAGCTTGTTTGGGGACATCGGTTTTTCTGCTCTCTGGGGACAGTTTGAGGCGATGCGCCGCGACCGCTTTGCGAACATCGCTATCCCTGCCCTGCCTGAAACAACTCTGCTCTACACAGAAAATGAATTTCATACCATCACGCCAGTTCTAGAGCTCGACCTAGGAGTGCGCGCACAGGCCTTTTCATGCGCCGAGCGTTTTCATTACATATTCCAAGCTGGTTGGGAATTCCAATATGTTTGGGATATGAATCAATTCTATCGCGTTTATGAATCGGCAGCGCATGGGGGACTTTCGCTTATGGGTCTCACTGTCAAACTACGCGTCGACTTCTAGGCGGTTCCATATCGCTGCGCTAAATCGAATTTCAGCCGCTAAGCCGTGTTATCTACACTATCATAGCGGCTGAAATTCGATTTTGCTTTGCGCTATGAAACCGCTTCACATAATCGAGTCCTCGCCCGAGGCCCGTGCAAAGCACTGTTCCTCGTTCTGCGGTTCGATTCTGTTTTGCGATAAGAACCCGCTCCAGCCACTTCTCGCTGCGCTAAATCGAATTTTAGCCGCTAAGCCGTGTTATCTACACTGTCATAGCGGCTGAAATTCGATTTTGCTTTGCGCTATGAAACCGCTTCAGCCGCTTTGCGCAAATGTAAAAAAAGATCGCTGCGCTCCTATTTAAAACCAACATAGCAACTACCTCGACGTATGAACTTGCTATGCCGCTTCACGCACTAGGAAAAAAAACGTCTGCACAAATGTTTGTGCTGCTAATCCTAATTATACAAACTCATTTCTCTCTGCTTCTAGATAAAAAACTTGCGAAATCAAATAGCGTTGTGATAGTGTGTGTCCAAGAAGCGCGAAGATTGTTTTTCAATTTTCCCGCGCGTAAGTATTCCCCAGGGTGTTTTTCATCCTGGTAAAGGAAGAGTCCTGGTGAATGCTTACGCATTACTCGCAAAAAAACTTGCGAAAATGGTGAAGCGTAAAAAAAAGATGTTGACAGCATCTTAGGTTTGCGTTAATCATTGAAATTACATTGAAAATAAACCACTATAGGGTTGGAGTACAGAATGAAAAAAATGTTACCTTTAGCAGGTTTGCTCGTAATGACAGCAGCAAGCCTATGTGGTGATTACAGCAGCGGAGGAGCAAATAAGTCTTCCAACAGCTGTGCACCAAAATGTCCACCAGCGCCACAATGCGGATGTCCTTGCGACGAAGAAGCATATGGCATGCCAGGACAATGTCTAAATATGGCGTTCCTGCCACCAGCAGGACCACGTGTAGCTTGTGGTGTTGACCTAGCAATTTCAGCAGATTTTATCTACTGG
>JAJFMI010000016.1 GCA_021772235.1 Chlamydiota bacterium | reverse complement strand
TCTCAGGTCTCCATTTCTTTTCCAAAAGAAGTTTTCTTTGTAGATAAGACCGGTTGATTTCGAATAATACGATGTTCCTGTGTGACGGCCAGTATCATCGTATATGTAACGAACACAATTATTTTCAGCGTCATATACATCTGTGAACCCTCTTCCATGTTCATTAAAAGATTTACCACCGCCATTATCTAAATGGTAAAAGAAGAGGTGGGTGTCGATTTTGGTGCCATTTTCTCCGGCGGGAGCTTGTAAGGATTTTACACAGTTACGCCTGGAGTCGTAGTGATTTTTGAGTTTTATTTTTTGGTGACCGACCTCTTCAGTATCATTACTATAACGAGAGACTTCTAATTCTCCTTTTCCACTGAATGATAGACTTTTGATCAGTCCCGAAATATTTATTTTTTCTATTTTGCCGCTGCTCCAACGTATTTTAGTGAGGTGGTTTGTATTATCGTCGTATTGATATTCAATATACTGACCGTCGCTTCCATTAATTCGTTTAGGAGATCTTTTCTCTGCGTCGTAGGAGAAATTTGCAGTTGCATATGTATATTTACCAGTGGGATCGGTAGTGAAAATTTTTGCTATTCGATCGTAGCTATCATATCTAAAGCACCTTCTATTCCCGTTGGGAAGTTTTTCATAATCGAGAACATATTGATAAATTTTTGTGGGGTGGATGATTTTTTTCCCATATACTTTTGAACGAATATAATGGAACTTTCCTCCATCGCCGCGGTGCAAAGTATAGACTTTAGATGCGAAGTTGTAAGAGAGATAGCGATTTCGAATGTTTGTCTGCCCGCTTAACCTTCCTTTGCTTGTATTGGTGAATCCACTAAAGTCATTCAGTTTTGAACTTAGTCTGAATCGAGTTCGATCATAATTTGTTGAACGGTAGTGTAGCATGGTTCCATTTGGCTCGCATGCTTCAATGCGGTACTTTCCTTTTTTTGTATTGAAGGTCTCCTTAAGTTTGGTGTGTGGAAAAATTGTAATAGAGGAGTCATATTTTGCTTCTGAATAGAAACGTGGTACTAAAATAGGCTCTCTTCCGGCGATTTGCAAATCTATTTGCGAAATGTGAAATTTTCCTGTAACGCTGTTGACACAGTTAGAGATGTTAGCGTGGGGTTCACCTTCCAGGTGTTGTGAGTTGAAACTCTCTTCGCTGCCAGCTAGAAAAGCTCCAAAACAGGCTAAAAAAAAGACGGAGGTTTTAAACATTTCATCAAAATCTTAACGAATTATTGAGATAAGTCAAGAGAATTTCTGTTGAAGAGCAACTCCTTACACTGGTATGATGGGTTTAAATGGATTGGTAGCTCAGTTGGATAGAGCATCCGCCTTCTAAGCGGACGGTCGCAGGTTCGAGTCCTGCCCAATCCGAATTTTATTCTGGTTAGCATGTACTTAGGCGAATACGCATTTGAAAAAAAGTCTTTCCCAAACTTAGAGCAAGTATTTGCTGAGTTTAAAGGCTCAAAATTTGAAAAACTTAATGAGCATATGCGCCGCTGCGCTATTTCACGCTCCCTCTGTCACTTAATCGAAGAGCAAGAAGAGCCTTGTTTTTTACTGCCTCTTGTAATTGATTTCATTGCAAAATTGCATGAAGAGAAGATCATTGGGTATTTCACTTTTTCCAGTTTCGAGCTCTGGCTCAATCAATTTTCTTCATTAAGTGAAGAGGAAAATTATCACGTGCGCGCAAAGATTGTGGGTGCCTTTCTGCCCCGCGATGCTTATCAAATTTATTTTCCTATTGGCATGGGCAAGCGCTATAGCGGTTCGCATTTTGTTACTGCCCATAGCTCGCCTGATTTAGATACGACTGTAGCTTCATTTTGGGGCTGGGTCGATGCGTTTGCTGCAAGGGTTAGTCATGGATTGCATATTTGGAATGTTCCCGGAGGGCCTCCTGGCAATCAGATTGAAATTGGTATGCTTTTCTATGATTTGATCGGAAAGGGTGTTTTTTCAAGTCTGGCAAAAGGACGGTCGAGGTTGACGCTTTCCAGTTATGATTTGATGACGCAAGAGGGGTTGATTAAAAAATTACCTCAGGAGCCGGCGTTAAGTTTAGATCATGAGCGCAATTTGAATGCGATTGTCTTAATCGATAAGGAAGGCTACTTTTTAGGAGATTGGCGCTACTTTGATGTGGAAGGGGTTCGTCAGGTGGTAACGTCGCTTGAAAACTGCTTGCGTTGGATTGAGAGCGATATGCATTCGCGCATCATTACATTTTTTGCTAAGAAAGATTTGAAAAAAGAAGATGTACCGCCGTTTATCGACTCGCTTATGTATGAGGAGATTAAATCTTCGGAGCCGGGGCGTGATTTGACTCTGCGTCAGCAGAAACTATTACAAAAGTATTTAGAAGAAGTACTAGGTGTTGTAGGCGGGTTTGAGTGCACGTTTTTAGAGCTTGTCGATGCGATGGAAAGTGCTTCAATAGCGCATTTTGGTGATTTTAAAAAGGCTTTAAAGGCGATTGATACGGATGGGTTTTTTGATGCATCTGGCAATTTGGTAGAGGATCGCCCAAAACTTTTCTCCCATATCGAAAAAATTATGCGCGCCCTTTCCGAAGGGCTTCGCGAAATCCGCCTCTACGTAGAGCAGTTAGAAATTGCATTAAAGATTAAGTCTAAGGTCTTTGGATATGCGCCGCAATATTTAGGTTATCGCGCAGATATTGAAGAGGTTAAGACAAAAATGGGTGCTTATCCCTATTTGACTGTGACCTATCCTGATCCTACAGGTAAGAAAATTCCCGTTGGTGTTGTACACGCTTCAAGCTTACAGAAGGCGACTTTAGGTACGGTGACTCTGCGAGATTTTTCCAACCGCGAAGAGACGAAGGTGCCGGAATTTTTAGAGGTGATTAGTGTGATCGATCACCACAAGAGTACGTTTTCAACGCAGATGCCGGCGACAATTATGATTAGCGATGCACAATCGGCAAATGCGATTGTTGCACAGGCGAGTTTCTCTATCCATGATACTTTTGCTTCATTTGGCTTTGCTGAAAATGCAGTTGAAAAGCAAGCGGAAGAGTTACAGGGCAAAAAAGATCTTAAGTCACTTCGACTATTGCAAAGACTGTTACAGCGTCAAGGCGTTTCAAAAGAGTACTACGTAGCAAAAGATCGCCAGTTCATGGAGTACCTCCATTATCTTTTCGCAATTTTAGACGATACAGATTTGCTCACAAAGCTCTCTTATCGCGATGCCTATACAGTTGCCTCTCTTGTAAATCGCATGAAATCGATTGTTGAAGGCAAAGAGGTGGAGCTTGTAAACTTTGATGACATACCAAAAGATAGTGCCTTTGTGAAAAAAGCGGCTAAGCGTTTATTGCAATGTCATGATTTGCACTCCCTATACGCTAAAGTTTATGTAGCACGTGAAAATGCTGTAGATGAAGAGATGGAAAAAGCGGCAAAAGGCGAGGCTACAGGTTTTTATCTCGATACGAAAATTCAAAATGGTTGTGTGCGTGTTGGGCAGAGCAAGCTTTTTCGCAAAAATCTTCCTTGCTTTAGCAAGAACGCTGAAGCTTTACGCAAGCGTTGGTATGAAGAAAGCGTAGCTGTCAAAGAGAAAAAAGAAGAGCTCGATCTGCATCTCTATATGGTTTCGACGATTGCATCTGCAGAAGAGTTAGTGAGGGGAGAGGAAGTTCATTACGAACATAAAGACGAGCTTTGGATTTATATTCCCAAGACTGATCTTGGTGTGGAACATTTACGCCTATTCTTAAGCGCTTTTCAGAATTCACCGCAGATTGCAAAAGCTGAGGTAGAAGGGGAGTTTGTCGGTGAAAGTGCGGAAGAGCTCGTCGCGGTATTCAAAGAGAGCTTTCGCAAAATTCAAATGAAAGTGGCAGAGAAATTAGAAGGCCCGACTATTGTGATATTGCGTTATCCGGCGGGGACGATTAATTCACGCAAGAGTATGATCACCCCATATCTTCCAAAGCATCAATCTAGTGTTTAAAAAGCGGCTTTTTCTTGCTTCGCCAAATCGTGTGCTCGGCTCGGGGGTGTGCAAAGCACTACCCCAGCTCGCCTGCGCTACGATTTTGCTTTGCAATCTTGAGTCAAAAATCGAGTTCTGAAAACTGCCTTCCAATTTTCTTTTTGAATAAATCCATTATTCGGATTCGACAACTTATTCAAAGTTGTCTTCATCCTCCATAATGAATTTCTTCTAAAAATAAAAGTGCCTTTCAGTTTTCATTACTCGAGTTTTGTCTCTTGAACCCGCTAAGCCGCTCCGCGCATCGTAAATTAATTAAAAAAGCGGCCTAAGAAATAAGAGTTTTAGCTAACGGTTTCTGTTGGCTCTGCCGCTTCCGGTGCTTCTGCTTTCTCTTCTGTAGCGCCTTCTTCGTCCTGCTCGAGAATCTCTAAATTAACGCGGACGCCAGCACGTGAAGCGACAGACATTAAGAGAGTGCGGATCGCATTGATCGTTTTTCCCTTTTTACCGATAATTTTTCCGATGTCTGCTTTTTCAACGCTTAGCTCAATAATTTTTGTCTGAGAGCCGCCGATTTCATTAATTTTGACACTGTCGGGGTTGTCGACGAGGTTCTTAATGATGTATTCAACAAATTCTTTCATGATTCGATCCCTGTTTAAGCTTCTATTATACTTGAAGATTTAATTTTAGGAAAAGCTATTTGTGCTTCAAGTGAAATTTTTTCTTCCGTTAGAGGGTGGATAAAAGAAAGTTTATGAGCATGCAGCAGCATTCGAGGTGCTTCAAATTTAATATTCATTTTTTCAAACCCATAAATGCGATCGCCAAAGATAGGAGTGCCGAGGCTTTTTAGATGGACTCGGATTTGATGCGTGCGACCTGTTTTTGGTTTGCAACGAACGAGGGAAAAAGGCTCTTCAAAGCGGACGGTTTCAAATTCTGTTAAGGCCTCTTTGCCTTTTTCACAAATTGTCATCTCTTTGCGATGAATATGGTGGCGCCCGATTGGCTTATTCACAACACCACTTCCAGGGTTGCCAATGCAAACGGCAAGATACTCTTTTTGCATTTGGCGTGTGGCAAAAAGCTCGGTTAGTTTTTCATGTGCCAGGCGTGTTTTTGCTGCCAAAAGTACTCCAGAAGTCTCTTTATCTAAACGATGGACGATACCGGGACGGTGCTCTTCTCCAACAGTTTCAATATTTTTGCAGTGATATAAAAGCGCGTTTACAAAAGTACCACGCGGATGTCCAGGTGCAGGGTGCACAACCATGCCGACAGGTTTGTTGACTGCAATCAAATGTTCATCCTCATAAAGAATTTCGAGGGGAATATTTTCTGCAACAAGTTCAATTTCTTGGGTAGGGGGAAAGTGCACAGAAATCAAGTCACCAATTTCGGGAATCGTGCGCTTTTTGGCTACTTTGCCGTTGATCGTTACTTTTCCATTAATAATGATTTCTTGAAAATAGGCGCGTGAATGATTAGCAAATCGTTCAGATAAAAGACTGTCAATACGTTTTTCTTGAGTAGTTGATGTAAAAGACTCTTCCCTCATGGGTAGAGATGATAACAGCTTTTCCTATTATCCGCCAGACCACATTTCGCGCATGCGTTGGTTTTGCCGTTTCCACTGGGAGTTTTCTTTCTTAATTTCTAACGCAACGTTTTGTTCAAGTGTTTTCATAAACATATGCCACTGCTGCTGGGTAAAGGTCATGTTGCCCCATTTGTGTTCAGCATTATGGGAGCCTTTTCCTACTTTCGCGGTAGTTTCGGCCTGATGAGGCGTGTGTTCGGGGGATACGGGACCAACAGAAGACATGTTTATCATTTATCAAATAAATAATTTAATTACTATGCAGAACAGAGGTTACCGCTAGAAGAAGCGCCATTTGTTAGATAACTATAATATTGTGCACTCATCTGCTCTTCTTGCTGCTGGGCATTATCTTTTGATTGAGATGTCGAATTCCAAAGAGTTTTTTGTTCTTTTCGAATATCTTTCTGTATTGTTTCTCCTGAAACATTGCTAGCTATAGTATTAGCGCCTTCGGGAGGGGCTTGATCTGAGGACACGATACCATACTGGCCACTAAGGTCATAGATGGTGTAAGATTTATCTGGGTCGGTGTTATAATATGCGTTATTAAGATCGATAGTTTTCTCCTTAGGGAAAGGTTGGTTATTTAGTAGTTAATTTAACTAAGTAAACTCTTGCCTTAAGTTAATAATAACATATTATTATTAAATTGTAAAGTTTATTTTAATGTTTATGCTACTAAGTTATAAAGAGATAGAGAATAGCCGCGAAATAATTTTGTTAATTGAGGGTGAATTTTGGAAAAAAGTTCGTAAATCACTCTTTATCAGGAAGATAAAAGATCTACAGAAGTTGCTCACGATAAATGAGTTAGAGGAGGCCTTTTTTGAGCTCGAAAAAAAGGCTGCATATCGTGTGGCTGTAGATCTGCTTTCCCGCGCAACTCAGCTGGAAGGGGCTCTGAAACGCAAACTTAAGGAGAGGTTTCTTTCAGAAGAGGCGGCTGATTATGCTATAGATCGCTTGAGATCCATGGGATATCTCAATGAGCATGAAGATGTGGATCGAGCGATTCGGAGCTATTTCAATCGCGGCTATGGTCCTAGAGGCATTTTTGCAAAATTGCGCCTTAAAACTTCTCTTTCTGATCAAGAGCTTCAAGGTAAAATCACTGAAAGTATCACAGAAGAAGAGCAATTGGAAAAAATCAGCGAATTTTTAGAGAAAAACAAGAGTCCGCGTTTCCTTGCTTCGCGTGGTTTTCCCTACCATCTTATTAATCAATCGTGTCATAATCCGACTTAAGATGCGTTTTTTGAGAGTATTATTATTTCTTCCATTTTTGCTTTTTGCCCAAGATGAGCCTGAGCATGATGATTCGGTTATTATCGTACCTCGAGGGGAAGTGATCAACGATGATTACTACGTTTGGGGTGGCACAATTGAAATTGCCGGTGTGATTAACGGCGATCTCTACGTAGCGGGTTCGCAAATTTTTATCGACGGTACTGTGAATGGCGATGTTTTGGTGGCAGGTGGTAGCGTTAATATTTCTGGACAAATTGCAGGAGATTTGCGACTGCTTGCAGGACAATCGCTGATTACTGGATCTATTGGACGCAGCGCTACACTTGTTGCGGGAAACGTAGAGATGACCTCTCCCGCCTCTATTGGCCGAAATCTTTCTGCTCTTTGCGGTAATATGGATTTAGCAGGCCGTCTTGAAGGAAATGGACACATTTACGCTTCAAGTTTACGCCTCTCGGATGGAGTTGGGGGAGATTTAGCTGCTTACGTTGGGCGCATGCGTGCTACTTCCACAACAGATATTGTAGGAAAGCTTGAATATTGGAGTGACCAGCTGGCTCTTATTGCACCTGGTGCCATTATTCAGCAAGGCGTAGAACATCACCCCTCTTTTATCTATACGCTTTCGCAACACCCCTGGTTGAAATGGTTGCGGGTAGGCTCTAAGATGGCGACCTTTTTGATGAATTTTTTCTACTCGCTCATCCTTGGATTCATCTTTATGCGCTATTTTCAGCACCGCCTTGATCGTGCTTTTCGAGCTATGCGTACAAAACCCTTTCAGTCACTTATCACAGGAGGGTTAATTCTCATTGTTTTACCTCTCATTTCGCTACTTCTTCTTATGACAATTTTGGGAGTGCCGTTT
>JAJFMI010000150.1 GCA_021772235.1 Chlamydiota bacterium | reverse complement strand
AATCTAGATAACACAACTTCTACAGTTCATGTTTTAGGCCTTGCAATTTTATCCTTAAAAAAATCACAAATAATACCTTTGGAAGTAAGCCATGTTTGTCTGATTCCAATCACCTTATCGTTTTGTGGAGTAAAAAAAATCAGAAAAAATGGTATTAATTTCGCATTTTTTTGTATTGGGCAGGTATTGATATTAAGATTAGTAGAAACTTTCACTACAGATTGGAAGAAAAACTCTATTTCTTCGAATTCTGATTTTCTCTTTAATACCGTACTAAGCGAGCTAGAACAAGAGATTTCAACAAAAAAAAGCCAATGCGAAAATTTTGCTTCTACCTACAACAGAGAGTTAGCAAAAGATCTTTTTGATAAGATCATGCATAAAGCTTGCGATAAGCTTAAAGGGAATTCTTTAGAGCAAAAGAGAGCAGAAAAAATAGGAAAATCTATATCTGATCCTAAAAAGGAGTTTTCCGTTTTGATAAATCTAGCAAAGGCTTCTGAAGATCAAAATTGGATTGAGCAATTAGTTAACTATCTTGAACAACGCGCCAATAGCCAACAAACAGTACATCTGGATGATTTTAAGGTAGAAATTGTCAATAATTTAAAATTAACTCCCGAAGAAGGACAAAGAGCAGAAAGAATAGGAAAGTCTATATCTAACCCTAAAAAGAAGTTTTTTGCTTTACTAAACCTAGCAAAAGCTTCTGAAAATCAAAAACAAATATTAGGATTAATCGATTATCTTAAACCATCTTCTGGTAGATTAGAAGCAGAAACTCTGGATACTTATATTCTGAAAGTTATTAATGAGTTAAAACCGAGCTCTCAGGAGCAATTAGATACACTAGCAAAGTCTGTTTCTTCTTTCGAAAAAAAATTCTGTTACTTATTAGACTTAGCAAAAAACTCTAAAGATCAAAATTGGACAGAGAAATTGATTAACTGTCTCAAACCATCTTTTGGTTCTCGAAAAGCATTAATACTCGATAAATTTAAGTTAGGGTTTGTCAATGAATTGAAATTGATTCCTGAAAATCGCGCGAGGGCAGAGAGAGTAGCAAAATCTATTTCTGATCCTGAAAGGAAATTTTCTACTTTAATGAATTTATCAAAAATTTCTCAAAGTCAAAATTGGGCAGAGAAATTTATTAACTATTTCACCTCCTCTTCTGAAACATCAGAAGCAGCAATTCTCGATGATTTTAAACTAAAAGTTGTCGATGAGTTGAAATTGATCCCTCAAGAGCAGGAGAATATTGTTAGGCTAGTGAAATCCATTTCTGCAACCACAAGAAATTTCTCTCGCTTATGGAGGTTAGCAAAGAGCTCTCTAAATCAAAATATTATAGAGGAAATAATTTACTTACTTAACCCACTTATACTTAATCCACTTATTACAGACCGGGAAGAAATAAAATTCGATGATTTTAAGCGAGAAATAAGCCTCACTTTTAACTTGATTCCTGGAGGAAAGAAAAGAGCACAAAAAATAGCCCGCTCTATATCTAATCTACAAAAAAAACTTTCTACTCTAGTAAGTATATCAAATGGCTCAGAAAATCAAATAATGACCTTATTAGAAGAATGCAAACACTCTATTCCTGGGTTTGAAGGTTCTTCTGAATTTGAATGGTTAATCTTTGAATTAAATAAAATAAAACCTCAAGATTCTCGCCCATCTTTTCTTATCCCACCAGAACAAAGTGATCCAACAAAGCTAAACAGAGAAAGCTGGGATAGAATTCAAGAAGTGTTTGAAAAAATTTTCAATGATACAGGGGTTGTCGGCTTCAATTTTGAAAAAATAGGGGATAAAAGAACAATCACTGTTTATAAACAAGAGACTTCTGTTTCTTATGAAATTCCTTTTACTGTTAAAGAAATTATTCGAGAATCGAATCAAGAATATTGTATAAAGTTAAAAAAAGAGGTTGGAAAAGGGGGAGAGAAAACCGTTAGAGCTTCTTATAATTTAACATTGGGAGAATTTTATGCTCACAAGAAAATTACAAACAAAATTGAGCATCTAATATTACAGGGTTTAAGCGACTGCCCACCTAACAAAGGACTTCCCAGAATTTGCGCATCTGAAGTAACTCCTTCTAAATACAAAATTTATCAACCACTCTTTGACTGTGATCTAGGCGTTGCGCTAGAATCAAATTTTTTCCAGTCAGATCTTACAAAACTAACTGTAATCGAACAAGTACTTGAATCTCTATCTAACCTCCACTCCCATACTATTAATGGATTAAGCTACACTTCCCCAGAAAAGGTTACTTTCAGTTTAGACAACCATTCGATATTTCATGGTGATATAAAACCTAATAACTTTGTCATTGACAATAAAACGATGAAGATTATGTTAATAGATTTTGGTTCATCTGCTCAATTAGCAAATATTAGTGGTACATACTATTATATGGATCCTCGTACTGCAAGCTACTGCGAAAATAAAAATCCCGGTTTCACTTTTGAGCTACCTAAAAGCCCACTACCATTTAATCCAAGATATAGTAACGAACTACCATTTTATCTAAAAGATAAATACGAACTACCATCTTATCTAGGAAAGGATATTGACATGCCACAACGATCAGATGAAACTCTTCCTCCCATTCTAAAACACAATTTGGAAAATGGACAGAAAAGAGATGTTTGGGGAGCAGGTTTAGTCATTGCTGCTATTTTATTTGGATTTAGTGACAACTTGCCTAATCTATCTTTTATTCAGGATTGCAGATACATAAAGGCAACACCATACGTTTCTGATAAACAACTCTTGATAAAAAATATTATTTCTATAAACCAGTATAAAGTTAACAGTTCTATTGATGAAAGAGTTAAACAAAAAAGGTTTGCTGTATTAGCACCTCTTTTGAAAAAAATGCTTACGACCAACCCAAGTGAACGGATTACTTCTGAAGCAGCTCTTCAAGAGTTTCGTAAACTTAATCTCATTAGCTAAACAAATAATTATGGGGAAACTCCCAGAAAAAACCTATGAATCCCCACAAAAGAGTAGCCAGGAAACAACAAAAAACCACGGCTCCAAACGTTTAAAAGAAAGTTGTCTATTTTACAACACACTTATAAAAAAAATCATTTAGCAAAATAGGAAAAGAGTTGGACGCTTGTGAAGGTCTGGTGACTGCCGCTTTTTCCACTCTTGAACTGTACGTGTTTCTACCCACTCATTTGGATCAGTAAGATCACAAGCAACACAAAGTTTTGTGGTTCTTGGTAAAAGCTCCATAAGCGTTGCAAAAAGCTGGTTGTTGCGGTAAGGCGCTTCGATAAAAATTTGTGTAGTCCTCTCTTTTTGTGCATTGCGAACTAGCACTTCGAGGCGCTGATCGAGAAGAGGACGGCGACGTGGCAAATAACCGTTAAAAGTGAAAGATTGCCCGGAAAATCCCGAAAGCATCAGTCCCATAAAAATGGAAGAGGGCCCAGGGATAGCGCGGACGTCTATATTTTGCAAGCGCGCCAAGTCTACAAGTTTGGCACCTGGATCAGCGATGCATGTAAGACCTGCTTCTGAAAGCAATCCCCACTTTTCGCCGTTTTTCATCGGTGGCAAGAGAACCTTAAGATCCTCCGTATGCTCGTTCAGCGTTTCCATAGGAAGCTTTAGTAGGTCCTTGGAAAAGCGTACAATAAAGCGACGCGCTGATTTCGCATCTTCTACAATGAGGCCATCAAGGGTATCAAAGATTTTACCGAGATTTTCCGGGAGTTGTTCTTTGGGATCGCTTCTTTCAGAAAGAAGATTCGGGAGTAATATTAATTGACCTGCCATCGTACCATAAAGTGATCGAGCAACACTTTGGGATCAATCGTGGTGCTCTTTGATTTAATTTCTAAGTCTAGAAGTTCTGACAATCCTTTCTGAAAATATCGCGGGGGAATTTTTGCAGAAAGACGTGCATAACGATCTAAGATCCAACTTTGCAATTTAGGAAAATGCGGAGCTAAAGGTTTTCCTTCCAGCTCTTTAATTTTTAGTCCTGTTTCCAAGTGAGAGCGCATCTGTCCAATAAGTATCAGAAGTTCACGTGTTTGAAAGAGCGGGATTTGTGGGATTTTCCTCTCAAAAACGAGCTCCTCAGAAACTTTCCAAAGCGCAGTATCTTCGCGATTTGGAACAAGGTCTTGTATGATTTTTTCGTCGATAGGCTTTTGCGAAACCATCCGCAGCTTATCGATCTCTTGTGAAATGAGATTGAAGTCACAACCGACATAAGTAATGAATAGGGCTGCTGCGCTAGAACTTATCTCTCCAAGCTCCAGCATAACAAATTCTTTATAACGCTCTTCACGTGCGCGAAAAGTCTCTTTTTCCAAATTAAGAACAAGTGCATCTGGATAGGCTTTAAAAGCGCTTACAGACTTACTACCTAAAAGCAAAATGAGATCGGAAGGAAATACCTTTTTGGGAATCGGATTAAAAATCGCATATTGCTCTGTTGCAAAAAGTGAAGGGGCAAAATCCTCCCCTGCTTTTTCCGCATTTGGAAAAAATCGCTTTGCCAAAAATTGTAAGAGCGCAGCGCGCTCTTCATCATTTTTTAGAGCAATTCCAAGCTGTTTGACACCGGTAGCTTTTTGCAAAAACTCACGAAAATTAGCAGTTTGCAACAGGGGCTCCCCAAGTAAAGAGAATCTCTTGCTCAATTTCAGGGTGCAAACTGAGATGCACAGGACAGTGAAGCGCCGCTTTTTCCAGCTGCTCAGTGATTTTAGGTTCAAAAGAACGAGGACAAGTAATCTCAATAAGGACTTTTTTAATTCGTCGAGGTTTATCCTGCATCTCTTTCACAAGCTTTATTGTGGTGCCCTCTAGACTTACCCCTAGCTGACCTCCATAGACCCCCATGATGGTCAAAATACAAGAACCTAGCGAAGCTGCTACAAGATCTGTCGGATTAAATTTTTCGCCGATTCCCCCATAGCCTACAGGCCCATGAGTTTCGATCACATCCCCCTCTTGAGAGCGGCAGATACACGTTAGTTTTTCTTTTAATTCTACACTCACTTCTGTCATGAAATTTCTCCAATATTGCCTTCAAGTCTACACGAAACGAAATTCTATTGCAATTTTTATTGGATTATGTGTATACTATTTTTAGAAGGTGAGGATATGTTAAAGAAATTACTTAAAAGAAAACCTATGGAAGAAGCGAAGACAACTAAGACCCCTGTCAAACGTCGCACTCCTTCCAAAACTACGCCCAGCAAGGCTCCAGCAAAAAAGCCTGCAGTTGAGGCCGAGGTAACAGCTGTTGCTGCAAAAAAACGCGCAACTACAAAAAAAAGTGAGCGTCTTCTTACAGCAGAAGGCTATCGCCGTATGGTTGCACGGAAACTATCGTGAAAAGTTTAAAGGGCAAAAGAGCATTTATCGCTGGAATTGGCGATGATCAAGGTTATGGTTGGGCAATTGCAAAGGCGCTAGCTGATGCTGGTGCTGAAGTACTTGTTGGTACCTGGACCCCCATCTTAAAAATCTTTACCATGAGCTTGAGAAATGGAAAGTTTGACGCTTCGCGCAAACTCTCTGATGGCTCGCTTATGGAAATTGCTAAAGTCTACTCTCTCGACGCGACTTTTGACACAATGGACGATGTGCCCGAAGAAATCCTTTCCAACAAACGCTTTAAAGATTCTGAGCCCTTTGCTATTTCCGATGTTGTCAAAGCCGTAGAGAAGGACTTTGGAAAAATTGACATTCTCGTGCACTCCCTTGCAAATGGTCCTGAAGTAAAAAATCCCCTTCTCGAAACATCTCGCAAAGGCTATCTCGCTGCGATTAGCAGTTCTTCTTACTCATTTGTTAGCCTAGTATCTCATTTCGGCCCGATCATGAATGAAGGCGGCGCCATATTAAACCTCAGCTATCTCGCTTCTGAAAAAGCGGTTCCTGGATATGGTGGTGGTATGAGTTCTGCAAAAGCTGCTCTTGAAAGTGACACGCGCACACTCGCCTGGGAAGCAGGCCGTAAATGGAAACTTCGCGTTAACTGTATTTCTGCTGGAGCACTTGGCTCGCGCGCCGCGCGTGCAATCGGTTTTATTGATCAGATGATCAATTACGCCCACGCCAATTCTCCTCTGCAAAAAGATCTCAAATCAGAAGAAATTGGCAACGCTGCCAAATTCCTTCTAGGACCTGAAAGTTCCGCCATTACGGGCGTCACACTTTATGTCGACAACGGCCTTCACGCCATGGGTGTCGCTTCCGACAGCCCTACTTTCAATTAACGCAACCTCTTGCCCATCAGCTATATAATGAATATTGCACAGAAACACAGATTTCTGTATAATTAAAGAAAAGGATTGTTATGAAAGATAAATCTAGAGTCACTGTTGATATGACTTCCGATGAGCATATGTGTTTAAAAATGGCATGCGCAATGCTTGGAGTAACTATGAAAGAATTTTTGATCAAATCTGCATTCAAGAGAATGGAAGAAATTGAAGACCAATGGCTAACCGAAAGAGCTCGTGAAACACTTAAAAATATTGATTCAGGTGAAGAAAAAACCGTCTCGTGGAAAGAGGCAAAAAAACGTCTCAAATAGATGTACAATATTAAAATTGCCCAGTCAGTAGAAAAAAAACTGAACAAAATTGGCAAAAAAGACAAAGAACGGATCATTGAAAAAATTGACTCTTTAGCAAGTATCCCAAGACCCGAAGACTGTAAAAAATTGCAGGGGCGCCAAAGCCCCCCTTTATATAGAATACGATCAGGAAAATATCGTGTTATATATGCAATACAAGATCAAGCTTTGATTATTTTGATTCTAGATGTTGGTCATAGAAAAGATATCTATAAGAATTAAGAGCATTTGATTAGTATTTTGGAATCGCTCGGACGTGAGATCGTACGGATCGCAATGCGCCAGTCATGTGACTCAAAGACATTCTTCGGCACTTTTCGTGATGGCCTATTGTGACGGCTAATGTGTCCAAAAAACTGCCCTTCTCCAGGAGTAAACTCTAGTGTGATCTTCCTCTTTCCAGAGTGAATTTCAACGCGATCATTCATTTGAAATGCTGTCGCCTTTTTTCCATTCACAAAAATAGAGTTATCAGGGTGATAGTCGAGATAGATATTTACTTCCATGCGATCATCTTTTCCCTCTGGTACTTTTTCCGAATAGGTAAAGAGAAGATTTTCATCAAAATGACAGAAAAGCAGCGAGTGACCCCTCTCCCATTTCAATTCATAGCCTTCTTGATTAATAGTTGTGGTTGGTGGCTTGTTGTAAGGCATCGATAATTCCCATTTCAGTTGAAGCAGCAGCTACAATATCAGCGTTGCGAAGCATATGTGCAGGAGCTGTTCCCATAACGATTTTGCAATCAGCAAGCTCCAGCATTGGAATATCGTTATTATCATCACCTGCTGCAATAACAGGTCCACTCATGTTGCCGTACTCCAGCAATTTTTTTAGACTGGTGCCTTTATTGGCATTCTTATGCGTAATCATAGCCATATAATAATCAGGCTCAAGCGGATCGCGAATCACGCTCACGGTAAGATTCTCAAACTGAGCAATTTTATCTTGAATACGAAAAGCATCCCGCTCTTTACCAAAGTATTTTACAAGTGGAAAGTCTTGCTGCTCTTCTATTTTCAGTGTCTCAATTTCATGCCAGTCAGTCGGCGAAAAACGTTTGAGCTCTTCAAAGTGTTTTAAAAATGCGTCCGAAAAACGCTTAGGACGATAATAACAGTAATCACCTAGATCAAAGCCTGAGTAGAGAAGGAAATCTTCTGGCTCATCTTTTAGTAGCGCATCAAGCTCCGTCAATGTTTTTGCATCAATATAGCTGCGCATAATCTGAGTCTTATCGTGCATTGTTAAAATATCTGCGCCGTTTTGCACAGCTAAGTAAAAAGGGAACTGCAGCTTATGGATTGTCGTTTCTGCGAATGTAAAACTTCGCCCTGTAATAAGAAAAATTTCCCAATTAACAGAAAGATCTTTTAAAAAATGTGCTACCCCGTCGGGTATGTGGTGGTCGCTACCTGAAAGCGTTCCATCAATATCTAGTGCTAGTACGCCGCGCTTTTTCATACGAACCATTATAACCTACTCAAGAAAAATTGTACCAGATATAATGGCAATATGAACATTTTTTTTACTTTTCTTGCCAACGCTGCTGAAGAAACCATATTAATGCCAGAGAACATTGAGTATGGCGGTCTTTTTTGGAAAACTATTCTCACACTCATTGGGATTATTATCGTTTTCGTGATTATCTTCTATCTGTTGCGGAAAGGTATGGGGATTCGTTCCACCCGAATGAATTATCTTAAAAATATCAAAATTTTAGAAAAACGCCCTCTTAGCCCCAAGTCGATGCTCTATCTCGTTGAAGTCGCCGGTCGTCAATTTCTACTCGCAGAATCGCAATTAGAAGTAAGACCTATTACCGAACTAGTGTCTAGTCTACAAAGTTCTTCAACAGAAAACGGCGCCAAATCCACGGGGTTGAACTAATTTAAATCGATCCATATTGCTAATATTGAGCGAGTTAAATTAGCCCAACCGCGAGAGATTTCGCGTTGTTTTCGGTAAAGAACTTTACAGACTAGACACTAAAGGCAGCTGCCGACACGGAAGATCCTCAAACATAGCGAGATTCTTGCTTTCTGTGCGGTACTCAAGAATTTCCCACCTCGGTTCGCCTGTTTCAGTTAAATCATCAATATGGCCTACTTTTTGCATGCAGTAGGCAAGATAAATCGTCCAATCTGATCCTTCCGCTACGCAGTGATTAAAATGGCGCAAAAGATCTTGTCTTTTTGCCGGCTTTCCCCAGTGCCAACAACTTTCAAACCAGCCAATCCATTGCATTGCATCGTAAGGATCAGTAATCATTCCTTTTATTGCGCAAAGAAAAATCGCTACGCCATAATATGGCGAAGAAATTAGCTCATAAACATCGCGACCCAAACGAGTGGAGAGATCCAATCCATTTTTCTGCAAAATGGTGAGCACCCCCTTTTCACTCCAACTTTCTTGCAAATCATAAAGGGTATTGTAAGAAACAAGCCCCACATCAGTAAATATTTTCCCATGCTGCAAGAGCATATTTCCAATTGTATAAAGAGGCGAGGTTCCCGCAAGCATAAAGCATTTGTATGCGACAGCCTCCTCTGTAACTTCCTGGAAAATCTCCCCGGTTTCCCTGTTATACAGACGAAAATAGCGCAAGGGACGACCGTTGGGGCCCAAATGCAATTCCCCCTCTTGAGAACGCCTATAAACTGTAACAAAACTCCATTTCTCCTGCTCTTCCTGAGGAATCTCAGTTGATAGAAGAAGCGTGCTAAAAAGAGATAGAAGAAAAACCCTAAAAAACATGAGAGTAG
The DNA here is from genome assembly GCA_021772235.1 of Chlamydiota bacterium. Taxonomy (GTDB): domain Bacteria; phylum Chlamydiota; class Chlamydiia; order Chlamydiales; family JAJFMI01; genus Algichlamydia. The sequence continues at coordinate 4,821 of JAJFMI010000150.1, read as the reverse complement.
ATTAGCATTTCCTTTAAACCTCTGTCAATGGAATCTCTTTTACCTTAGCGCGATTTTGTTGATGGGCAATAACTTCTACAGGTTGACCCGCCTCGATGAAATGCCTTTCGCAAATCGCATCCACAATGGAAGCACCAAAGCGAATTTTCCCAATTGGTCGCAAACTTGTGTAGACAATCGCTTTCGATCCAACTGGCGGTAATTCACCTATTGCTAGCCCTTTGACAAAACCGGCTTCGCCTCCTCGCTCTATCATTTTTTTTCGGACAAAGTTGGCTTCGGGATCTTTTTTACACAATCGAATCGTGAGATAAATAGCACCAGCAAGCCCTGCCATTAAAAATCCAAACCGCACAAAAACAGGGAAAAGTGCAATCCAGATCATCGCTCGATCAGAAAAATCGATCACACTAATCTGAGGAAGATAAATTCCGATAACCCCAACAAAAGCAAGAAGAGCCCCCACGATTCCTGTTAACCCAAATCCCGCAAGAAATACCGTTTCAATAGTGAGAAGTGCAAGACCAAGAATAAAAAGAGCGACTTCGAACCAGTTAATCGCATAAGCGTAGAAACCTAAAAATAGAATGAGAAGAAGCGAACTTAATGCCATAAAAGTGGCGAAGCGAAAACGCAGCGAAGTAAATGTGATGAACATACCGAATGTGCAAACAAAAAATAAAACTGCAGAGAAAATTGGATGCATAAGAAGTGCTACAAAGTAAGCCAAACTGCCTTTAAAACGCACCAGATCTTTTTCTGGCATACGCGCTAAATAGGGCTCTTCAAAAGCGACTATTTCCACACCTTCTTCAATTGGTAAAGAAAAATCTGCAATCCCTAGGTTGATCATCTGCTTCTCATGAAGCATTAGCAACTCCCCATTTGGAGCCAAGGAGATATCTGCAGCATCCTGCTCACCTGCTGCATCGATTATTTTTCCACGCCGCAAAACAAGATTTACATGGGGGTCTACCATTGCCTGCGCAATCAAAGGATTACGACCAAATCTTTTCGCTACTTCTGCAATCGCTCTACCTGCAGCTTGATCAAGTAAAACCGTATCACCCTCTTTTGCTCCTAAAACCCCCTCAAGAGTTGTTCCGATAAAACGACAAGAATAAGGCAAAATTGCAGCACTCCCTAGAGCCTGCGACTGAATGAAAGCAATTATAGGAATATCATATTTACTATCCATTTCCTCCAGTAAATGCGCCATATTCATAGCTGAAAAAAAATCCCTATTTTTTGCATCAATTTCTAGTAATACAAACGCAACTTGCTTTTTTTGAAATCTTTTTAATGCTCGTCTCAGAATGACATAAGAAAACAGATCAACTGAAGAAACTTTCAGATAGCCGATACGATTCTGATTTTGATAAGGAACAAAGTGCTCTAAACGTCTGTTAAGATCTGCCTTAAAAACAAAATCCTCGGAGTGATCAAATTGGTATTTTTCTACAGAGAAAATCACGGTAGACACAAGCAAAAAAAAGATAAATCGTTTCATAATGTTCTTGTACCATGTGGATAAAAATTTTTCCCCTTGAAATTTGTTGCAGCAATAGTTAACATATTGTCAATGATAGATAAAATTCAAAACGATCAAGAACTTTCGCAGGTAAAAAATCAAGTCCCCCAAGGTGACAATGATTCTATTCGTCTTCTTTTACTTACCATCGAACAAATTGAAGCGGAGCTCAAAGCTAAAAGACCTCCGGCTGTATTAGATCTCTCCCATCTTTTCAACAATCTTGTGCAGTACGCGCTAAATGCAAGTCCCGAAGCAGCGCAAAAAATTGAAGCAATCGCTGAGATGTTTCCTTCTGAGAGTTTTCACTCCCCTAAAAATGTAGATCTGCAACAAGCAAGAGAACTTGTTAAAGAGAGTAAGGAGTTGCTTGGTGAGGATCACGTTGTCCCCAGCGCGCTCGAAAAATTTATCGAACTATTTGAAAAGTCGCGTGAACAACCTCCCAATGTACAGCAATCTATACTTGATCTAACAAAAAGATTTGAAACAGAGCGCTCCCAAAAAGCGATGAGCGATGCACAAGCTAAGTTAGCAGGAATCGAAAAACGCGTATTAGATTTACAGTCAATCTCAGACGCAATGCAGTCTGATGATCCAAAGGTCACTACATTTGATATTTCAGAACTCTCCAACGATTGGGCTAAACTGACACAACTGTTAAAAGAAATACCGCCCGGAGCTTCCCTCTATGTTCGCGAGCAGGCAAAAAAACTTCTTACACTGATGAAAACTTGCGACATTACTAGCCCCCTTGACGAAAAAACATGTAAAAAGCTCACGACAGAAGTGCAGCGTTTGCTTGAAGGATCACAAAAAGAGTACCCAGAAGTAACTCGAGCCTTGGAACTGACCATGCATCTTGTTACCATGTTCCAAAAAATGGTCGATTTCATGGCACGCGAAGATCGCCATGGCCGTAGAACCTTCGCACAAAACTGTAAGGTATAGATGGAAACGGAGATTTTAGACAAAGCATTAGCGCAAATCTGCAACCGAGTAGACAGAGGCGAGCCTACAGTTGCTAATTTCACAAACGACGATATGCAGTTGCTCTACTCCCTTGGCCATAGCCTCTACAAATTTGGTGACTACGCCCAAGCTCGCAAAATCTTCCAACATCTTATCTTAGCGCAACCTCTTGAAAGAAAAAACTGGCACGCTTTTGCCTGTGCAGCGCAAATGACCGAACACTACCAAGAAGCGCTCACTGCCTACTCCCTCTCTGCCATGTTTGATGAAAAAGATCCCATTCCCCATTTTCACGCGGGCGAATGTCTCTATTCTCTAGGCGATTTTGATGAAGGAGAAAGAGCCCTTCGTGAAACAGAAGAACGTCTCAGCGAAAATGATGAAGAATTGCGAGGAAAAATTGAAATGCTAAGGAGGAGTGATGCCAACACCCGTTCAGTCCAACCAGCCCTCTAGTGTAGCAACCCCCTCATTCCTAGGAAGGCTCTTTGCACCAAGACCACCCGAGAGAAAAAAAGTTCCCGGAATCACCTACTCCGTTGCAAAATCCCAACCAGAAACAAAACAGACCCGCTCTGCTCCCACTATCCCCGATCCAAATCAACATATGCGTAGCAGTCTACTCGGCCTTGTCAAAAATACAGATGCAGTGATTGGTACAACAACAAAATCATCCTCTTCTCAAGTCGAAAGAACTGTTGCCGAGATACAAGAAAGAGAAAAGCAGCAGACAGACAGAATGGAACAAGACAACCCTTCCTCAATTAATGGGTATACAATAGCTGCTACTGGCGCAGCAATCATTGGTTTCGGTGTGCACCTTGCTAGAGGCGATAGAGGTACTGCATTACTGAGAACCTTGCCCGGCATTTTATCCATCTTTTCGCAAGCTTCTGGTGCGGTAGGGCAAATGCGTATGGGAAAAATTCAAGCAGAAGAAGTCCAGCATACTCATGATCTTGGACTATCGCGCGATAATTTAGGTCGCACACAAACATCTCTTTCCAGTATCATGGAAGGACTAACCAAAAGTTTAGAAAGATATATGGAGATGGCGCGACAACAAGCGGATCTCATCAGGCAATTGAACGCACGAGGATTTTAATATGAAAGTTTCAGAGGTTACTCAAACAACACCTATAAATAGAATGTTCCAAATTCATCAATTGTTTAGCAGGCTACAGGATGCTTTTGACTCAGCTCTTTTCACTCTGCAAAAGAATTCTGAACGCGCAAAAAAACGTGCTCAACACGCTACACAAACACTCGTAGCAACAAATGTAAAAAGCAGCCAAGCACAAATTATTAAAATTGTCTCTGCTATTGCTGGAGGATTGGCTCCTGCGGTTACAAACCGATCTGATCTCTCGCAAGCGCTTTATATGGGTGGAGAAGGATTCGGCAGCGGAGTCGATAAATATATCACATCAGACCAACAAAGCGATCAAGCAAAACAGCAAGCTGCAGATGGAGCAAAACGCAAAATATCAGAAGCAGAGCAAATGGTGGATCAATATAGACAGCGACAAAGCGAAACAACTTCGCGCATGATACAGCAGATCTCTGCAGCAACAGCACCAGCTGCTTAATCAATAAAACTTGTTGGCGAAAGCCCCACTTCCTAGTAAGATAAATTTATGTGGGGTTTTTTAGTTAATCGTTTCGCTTTTATCAATTCGCTAGGCGAATACATGCAACTGGTGATTGCTGTTGTCGGAACTACTTTTCGCCGTCCCCCAAATTGGTCTCTCATTCGTGAACAACTTTATGAAATTGGCGTCATGTCTCTTTCTGTTGTAGCATTGACCGGTTTTTCTACGGGCCTTGTTTTAGCTGCTCAATCTTTTTATCAACTGGCTGATAAAGGGTTAGCTGGGGCAACCGGATTAATGGTTGGTAAATCGATGATTACAGAGCTGGGACCAGTTCTTACGGCGTTTATGGTGACAGGACGTGTTGGAGCTGCGATGTGCGCGGAATTGGGCACAATGAAAGTGACCGAACAAGTCGACGCTCTGCAGTCAATGGCTGTGAATCCTAATCGCTATCTGCTAGCTCCCAGATATTTGGCCGGTTTTTTTATGCTGCCCCTTCTGACAATCTTTAGCATTATTATGGGGATTTTTGGCGGATATCTGATTTCTGTTTATTTTTTCGAGATGACGGCGGCAAATTACTTTGACCCCATGCCTGACTACATCACCCACTTTGATCTTTTTTCTGGGATGGTTAAAGCAATTGTTTTTGGATTTCTTATTGTAACAATTTGCTGTTACCGCGGCGTGCAAACTTCCGGCGGTGCGGCGGGCGTAGGGCGC
>JAJFMI010000149.1 GCA_021772235.1 Chlamydiota bacterium | reverse complement strand
AGGACTTTCATGCAAAAGATAACACATATACCTTACAATTTATATTTAAACGCTCATCAAGGTAAAGAGTCTAAACTATCAATAGATCTCTTTTTTCAATTAACCGATAAACCTAACTTGTTACCTGAGCTAGTGAAAAAGCACTCTGTTACAAATGGAATTTCTATTGAACAGGCAGGCACAGAGTTGCGTTGGGTTTTAGCTATGCAAAAAATTCAATCGCTGTTGGCTAAAGATGATCCCCTGAAATATGTTGATGAAAACTTGATGGGCAAACTGCAACAGATTTTGGATCCAGAGTATGAAAACCTCCCCAACGAGAAAGCTTTAAATTTACGAAATAGGGAAATGACTTGGTTGCGTAAAGATCCCGAGAGTGACACAGAGATTGTTTTTTCACAGTTTTTAAACAATTTTACACCAGAGGTGTTTAATTATTTTCTAAATGAATTATCACCAGATCGTTTTGGTTCCTCAAAGGTACATAATGCATTTATATCTATGGTTTCTTATATTAAGAAGCGATGTCCAATTATATTTGAATCAACACTTCTTGAATTAGGAAGGCAGGGTAGAGATTGTAAGATTCCATTTGAAGTTCTTACTATGTATCTGGAGAGTTTTAACCAGTTTTTTCCATTTGAATTTACTTTTAAAGATAAAAAGTTTTGTTCTTTGGGTGTTAAGCTCGATAAATCAGTACTTGAGGAGATATGTGAAAAGGATGAGAAAGGGTGGATTAATTTAGTAGACGTATTCAAAAATATCTATCATTGTTTTCCTGATGTTAAAGTGCTTCCTAAAAAGTTTGAAATTTCTGTAGAAAAAATACGTGATGAAGATATTGACCCGATTGTGAGAGCAAGCGCTATTTGGGTCGACTGTGTTACACAGCACTACTGCTTTTGTGCAAATAAAAGAACAGGAAGAGCGCTTTCTATTTTTGTTCTTCTTGCAAATGGAATCATACCTCCTAGCATCGCAGATGAGGAGAAGAACTATTTATTATCAGATGTAGAGTTGGTCGATTCAAACGATCCTTATAGAGCTGTTCAGAACTACATGAGTGAACTTATGAGAAAACAGAATTCTACTCTAGAAGATCCTTTTGGGTTTGGATTGCCATCTTACGAGCTAGATTAGCCCAACCCCGTGGATATGGCGCTGTTTTAGATTAAATGTGATTTTTAAACCTGTCTGCTAATGACATTTGCGGCGCCGCGCATTTGAGCGTTTGATGACGCGTGTTTTGCGACGACGTACAGTTGGAGCTTTTGCGCCTAAGTCAGCAATTTGCAAAATTTGTTGGCGGACTGCCGAAATGCGTTTTTCTAAAACAGTTGTAGGTCGTTCTTTAGAAATGAGCGCGCCCATGTGGTCAAGATGCGAAAGCAATCCAGCCTGCATTTTATGCAGCGCTTGATACTCATCCGAAAATTGCGAATTCCCTTCAATACTCTTTAGCGCAAGCTCGTTTTTTGCGATGCGTTCAGCCGTACTTTCCAGGTCATCGACCATCTCTGCAATAGACGTTAACATGATATCCTCTCTTGAATCACCTTTTATTGAGTGCAAAATAAAAAGGCAAGATGATAAAAGTGATAAGATGGCACGATTTTCTCCACTGGCTTCAGGCTCAAAAGGTAACCTACTTTTTTTCGAAAGTGATCAGGCAAAAATTTTAATCGACTGCGGATTGAGCGGGAAAAAAACGCTCGAGCTGCTAAGCGAAATTGGAGTCGATATTAATGAAATTGATGCGATTCTCATTACGCATGAACATATCGATCACATTCGCGGATTAGAACGCATTTCTAAAGGGTGGAATATTCCTTTCTTTGCCAATTCGGAAACAGCAAAAGCTATTTGTGAGAATCTCACTATCCGTCCCAATTTTCAGATCTTTTCCACAGGCGAAAGCTTTCATTTTAAGGATTTAGAAATTCACCCCTTTTCTATCCATCACGATACACTCGACCCCGTTGCCTTTACTATACAAATGAAGGATAAAAAGATTGGCATCTGTGCAGACCTTGGATTTGCGACAACCCTAGTGCGCGCGCAGTTGCAAAATTGCGATTTGCTCTATATTGAATCCAATCATGATCCCGATATGGTGCATGCTTGCCCGCGGCCCATGAACTATAAACAGCGCGTTTTAGGTCGACAAGGCCATCTTTCCAATCAGTCCTGTCAGGAATTGCTCGAAGAGATCCGTCATCCAGGGCTCAAACGCGTTTATTTAGCGCACTTGTCTGAGGAGTGCAATCACCCGGAAAAAGCGCTACAAAGCGCGCGCGTAGCTTATGATGGTGATTTACTGATCGCGCATCAGCGCCAAATCTCAGAGCAGTTTTTTTTCTAGGGTCTAATCTACAAACTCTTCGTCTCCTTCTCACTTTGCTAAATTTCAGAGTAGTCTTTTTAGAAGGGGAGCATGAGGCCGTCATATGCCATGCGGACTTGAACGTCAAGGCGGCACTCATTTAGAATGTCTCGGAGAAGTTGGACCTTTACTTGAAGATCGCGATCGGAGTGTTGGGGATCGTGATGAGTAATGATCCAGTTTTTGCAGCCGGTGGCGGCAATAAATGCAGCGGCATTGGATATTGAAGAGTGTCCCCAGCCCACGCGTCTGCGGTACTCTTCTGGAAAATATTGGGCCTCATGGACAATGGTGTCGCAATCGCGCAAGAATGTGATGAGACGTTTGTGTGGCTCGAGTAGGGGGTGATTTTTCCCAACATCTTTCGGATGACCGTGATAGCCCATCAAAACTTCATTATCCGTAACATAGCCAACTGTGTGATGCGGCGATTTAATTTTAAAGCAGAGGGTGTCGCCTGGATGGTAGGCGTAGTGCATTTCAAGTGTGAGTTTGCCAATATGTATTTGGTCCCCATCGCGTATTTCTTTAAATGTGAGATCGGCGAGGATGTCATCAAGTCGCACAGGAAAAAATGCGTGTGCTAGCATTTCAGTAAAGATCGCTTTGGGTTTGCGATCAAATCCAACGGGGGCGTAGACGTTGATTTTTGTGGTGTTTTTGTAGATGGGTTGGAAGAAGGGAAATCCAGTGATGTGATCCCAATGCGTGTGGCCAATAAAGAGATTGAGCTCGCCATTTATCTGAAACTCTTCTCCCAAAGGCCGAATTCCAGTTCCCGCATCAATGATAAAGTGGTCATCGCCATAGCGCACCTCCAAACAGCAGGTATTGCCGCCATAGCGGATGTATTTTGGTCCAGAGACGGGATTCGATCCGCGCGTTCCCCAGAATTTTAAATAGGTCTTGCTGACTGTAGGTATCGGATGGTAGATCGCTTCTTCTTTAGTGATTTCAGGTCCAATATAAGTTTGCGCCTTTAGATTTCCCTGGAAAAATGCTTCTGCTCTGGCAAAGAAATCTTCTGCAGTAAAGGGTTTTTGCAAATAGTCATCAGCACCGCGCTCTATGGCTGCGCGATGGTTTTGGATCATTGTTTGTGCGGAAGTTATGAATACGCCGAGCATTTTGTTGCGACCGCCCAGGCGGTCAAGAATTTCGATCGCGTGCATTTCAGGGAGCATTAGTTCTACTAAAAGCAGATCGGGTTTGAAACGATTTAAGCGGTCGAGGCACTCTGGCCCGCTGCGCGCTGTTTCGATCTCATAACTAGCCGCTTGTGGCGACCGGAGAATCATCTCAAGCGTTTTTGCAGAAGGGTCTGCAATCAGGATATGGCGTTTAGTTTCACTCACAAATTCAAATTAAATAAGTGCGCATGAGAAGTCAACAGCAACTCCATCTTCAATCGTGTAAGTCTGTTCAATAGAGAATAGATGCTGGTAATTTTCAACTACTTTTTCGTGGCCTTCTGTTAAGCAGTGGCGATACTTAGCACGAACAACTAAAGTAAAACTTGATGCATTTTTTCCTTCCTGAACATCCATTGTGTAGGAAGGGTTGAGATCGTAAAAAACAGTTTTGTCGTTTTTCTCAAATGTATTATTTGTTCCTAAAACAAGCGCTATGCCTTTCACTGTACCGATGGCATCTGCTATTCTTCCCTGGTGCAAATTGGCTTCTAAAAAATGTACCGCCTCTAGATCCGAAGTTTTGCGAAGAAGAAAATCATGATCGATGAGGTATTTTCTTGGAAAAAGTCCTTCGGTTAATATTTTTCCACTTTTGTAGGTGATGACTGCAGGATTACGGTCCATGTCCTTCCGGAATTGTTCAATAACATCGGGATTTAGAGGCTCTTCTTGGATAACTTTTCGAATATCTGTATTTATTTTACTCTGAATATCTACAGTTTTTTCATTCATTTCAGTAACTATTTTCTCTGCTTCGCTTCGTATAGCCGTTGCGAATTCGGATTTTTTGTTTTTTAGTAACCTGGAGAGATGTAGATTAAAGTGATTTTGTAATGATCGTTTTGTTTCCTCGTCATTTACAGAGTCAATTTCTCCTTGTGTGAACTTAGCACCTGCAGAAGCGAGTTGAAGCAGGATCGTATTGTGCTGCTTATTTAGTGCTAAAGCAAAAGGAGAGAGTTTTTTGGAGGGGGCTAAATCACGATTCTCCCACTTTTTCATGAGGAGCTTATCTGCGCCTTGATTAAGAGGATCAAAAACTTTTCTTTTGCCTTCTACCCATTTGTCAAGATCAGAAGCCTTAGCAGGACCTATATTGGGATCTGCCCCATTTTGTAGAAGAAGATAGGTGATGGCGACGTTTCCTACAAAAATCGCATAATGAAGGGGAGTCCAGTTTAGTTCTATATCCTGTGTGTTTAGGTCTGCCTTTTGTGCAATTGCTTCGCGTACAAGAGCAAAATTATTGGTGAAGATTCCTTCTTTTAGTTTTTTATTTACATCAGCTTTTAGTTTTTTATTCATCTCTTCAGAGGTTTTAGGGATAGAATAGAAGTCTTCGGTTTTGATTTCTGGAGTAGTTTCGTTACTTCCTGAAATCAACTCATCGTAGAACGGTGAGAGAAAGAATGTTTCGCCCGTAATCCGTTCGTAAACAGAGGCAGCAAAGAGCTTTTCAGATGCATTTAATCCTTTGTCATAGAGGATATTGCTTAGTGTTTTACTTTTATTGCTTGTGAGCATGCTCACTAGCTGCGGATATATTTCCATCCGATGATGGGGGATATTGTTGCGATTGAAATATTCTAAATGATCAAGAAGAGTAATCGCATCAAAGAAGGAGTTAACTCTTAAGTCTTTTAGCTCTTCGATACGCCAAGCAATTTGCGGGTGGATTTCATGGGAAACGCGTCCATCAAGGGCTCTTTCCGGGTGCAGAGGAGCGCTTGCAGGGCGCACCGCAATTTCAGGCTTTTCTTTTTTAAATTCAGAAACAACAGAGCTAATTGGTCCAACTTTAATACTCATATAGTTAATTTTAACATAACTATAATAAAAACTTTACAGTTTTGTTTAAATTACTTAGGTTAAAGCAGTTCTGTGGAGTCGACTAGAACTTTTCGAGGTCTAGATCCCTCTTGTGGGCCGATAATGCCGCGGCTCTCTAGCTCATCCATGAGGGAGGCAGCTCTAGCATAGCCGATTTTTAGCTTACGCTGAAGAAAGGTGGTGGAGGCTGTTTTACTCTGAAGGACGATAGTCAGGGCGGTATCGAAAAGCTCATCACGCGGTTCGTCCGACTCGCCGCCCATGCTAGAGAGATCTTCGCGACTCATATTATCAAACGATTTGATCAAATAATCCGGTCCTGCCTGATCCGCAATATAAGAAATCACGCGGTTAATATCTTCATCGCGAATATAGGCCCCCTGTGAGCGGATGAGTTGAGAGGTCCCTGGTGGCAAAAAGAGCGCGTCGCCATTTCCGAGTAGGCTCTCTGCGCCATTTTCATCGAGAATAATTTGCGAGTTCACGCGGCTCGCCACTTTAAAGGCGATGCGAGTGGGGAAGTTCGCTTTAATAATTCCTGTGATCACCTCGCGCGAAGGACGCTGCGTTGCTAAAATCAGATGAATCCCAACGGCGCGCGCCATTTGCGCAATGCGGGCAATCGGCGTCTCCAAATCAGAACTCGATGTCATCATTAAGTCGGCAAACTCATCGATAATGCAGACGATCATCGGCATCTTATTTGGTACTTCAAAACTCAGCGACTCTTCGAGTTCGTGATTGGGTTTGCGATTGTTGAATGCGGTGATATTGCGCAAACCGAGCTGCTTTAAAATTTCATAGCGATGCTGCATCTCTTTGACAAGCCAGCTCAAGGCTGCGTAGGCACCGTGCGCTTCTGTAATTACCGGCGCAATCATATGCGGCAACTTGGCATAGGGAGTCAGCTCGACTTTTTTCGGATCGATCAAGATGAGCTTAATTTCATCAGGCCGCGCGTTCATTAAAATGGACATAATGAGCGTATTGATACAGACCGATTTTCCAGAACCTGTTGCACCGGCAATAATGGCGTGAGGCCATTTTGCCAACTCGCAAGTGACATCTTCGCCGCTAACCGTTTTCCCAAGCAGAATCGGAATATGGAACTTGCGCGAATTTTTTTTGTAGCTGGCAAGCATCTCCTTAAAGCCGACTTCTTGCGGGTGCAAAGAAGGGATTTCCACTCCAACAGCAGCCTTTCCAGGAATCGGCGCAATGATACGGATAGAGGGCGCTTCCATATTGAGGGCCAAATCATTTTCTAGCGCCTTGATTTTTTGCACCTTTACGCCAACAGCTGGATGTACCTCAAAAGAGGTAATCGTCGGACCGCAGTTGACCTCACCGACTTTTGCTTCAATGCCAAAACTTGCCAGAGTCTCTTCCAAAACTTGCGCCTGGCGCTGCAGATCTTTTTTCAACGTCGGCTGGTCGACTTTTTTCGCATTGGTTAAAAGAGTCAGTGGAGGTAGCCGGTAGGATTTATATTCGCCACGATATTTCTTTTTTTCTACCGAAGGCTTATCCATTTTTGGCTTCGGTTTTGCTGTTTCAAGCAATTCAGGAAGAGGGGGAGGCGTCTCTTTAACAGCTTCCTCTTGCGGTAGAGTTTTGGGAGGTTCGAAGTGTGGTTTAAAGCGCTTTGAATTCATCGCACGTTTTGGTCTCGGCACCTTGTTTGGCTCCAAATCGGGTAGGCGAAAAGATTGCGCAAGCTTACGAAAAAATCCAAAAGAGGCACATGCTGCCGTCTTAAGCCCATTCCAGATATCATGCAGCTGCAAATTGAAAATCAAGAGTAGAGAGAGCACAGCACTCATAGAGAAAATAAAAAAAATCCCCACGTTGCTCAAAACCGCTCGTAAATTATAGCTCGGCAAGTCAGTATACAAATAATAGAGAGGGCGACCGCCAAGATAATAGTGCGTCTTAGTCTGAAATAAATTTACAGCAAACTCTTTTTTCACAACGCGATCTTGGAAAAACGAATACTCCAACCCCTGCGTCTCAGCAAAAAGATTCGCAAGTAGACAGACCGAAACAACAAAAAGAGAGAAGTAAAGCGCGCGTGAAATCGATTTTTCCACCTTTTGCCGCAGTAACACCTTCACGCCAAGATAAAATCCCACGCCCAAAAGAAAATAGGAACCAATGCCTAACAAATACGTTTGCAGAAATCCCAACGAATAGCCAAATAGCCCGAGCCAGTTTTGCTCAGGATGGCCAAAGAAAAAACTCATCTGGGATAGCAGTAGTGTGGCGACGCCGCCAAGGATCAAGAGGCTCTTTATTTCGGGGTGCTTTGTATGGCTCATAGCCTCACAGATAACAAAATACTCATTTGATAGAAAGGTGGGCGACCGACGGGACTTGAACCCGCGACCCCTGGAATCACAATCCAGTGCTCTAACCAGCTGAGCTACGGTCGCCAGATTCAACCATTTTGGGGGAAAATCTTAATAAAGTCAACGGGCGGCTCCTTCTCGCTGCGCCAAATCGTATTCCGGCCGCCAAGCCGTATCATATATACTGTCATGGCGGCCGGAATACGATTTTGCTTTGCGATAAGAACCCGTTGTTGCGCTTCGCGATCAAGAGGGTTAAAAAAAGAATTGTTAGTTCGAGGGTGAGGAAGGGGGCGTGGAGGGTGAAGTCCAGGCGTTTCGGTGGATAATGTGTGAAGGTAAGGAGGATTTTAGCGGTGCTCTCAGTGAGAAAGAAGAGGGGTGGAAAGAGAAAGGATGTGAGGAGGAGAAAAAGGAGAAGGGCCATGCCGAGGGGAAAGAAAAAATTATAGAGGAGGGAAAGGAGGGGGAATTTGCCAAAGACAAGAAGTATGAGGGGAAGGGTTGTCAGGGTGACAGCGGTTGTGAGGGAGAGGGCGGAGCGAAAAAAGATGACGAGGAGGTAGCCGTGGCGGTCGAGGGTAGAAAGTTGCAGGGCTTCGGTTTTTGTGCGGATAGGGAGGATGTGAGAAAGGAGGAGGCGAATTTGGGGATAGAGGGTGATGATCCCGAAGGTGGCGAGGTAGCTCAGTTG
>JAJFMI010000148.1 GCA_021772235.1 Chlamydiota bacterium | reverse complement strand
AACTTGCACGCCATCTGATACATCTACTTTTTCTATCCAGTCGGGGTGACAAACCAAAATCACTTCAGAGAAAAGTTTAGAAGATAAAAAGCGATCAACAGTATGCAGATAGAGAGGTTTACCGGAGAGGTTTTGAAACTGTTTGGGCAGACCGCTTCCGAAGCGTTGCCCGTTTCCTCCCATCAAAATAATTGCTGCAATAAAGTGTTGTGACATTTCTATAATCTCATGCTAACTTACAGAAAAGAAATAGAGAAGAGTTATGCATAAGTTTTTCGTATTATTAAGTGTTGCTTGTATAGCGGCGGGGTGCCCATTAAAGAAAAATGAGCAAGCGACAGGTCCGGTGAACCCTTGTGAGTATCTAATTGAAAGCCAAAAAGAATTCGCAGCGCTTCTTAGTGCAACACATCAGCAAGTTTTCTGTTCGCAATTTACAAATGAGCAGAGAGCAAAAGCGATCTCATTGAGTGATACAGGGCTTACGCCAGATGAAGCGGTAGAGCAAGTGTTAACAGAAAGCCGTGGAACTAAACCTGAAACCGATCCTAAAAAGAAGAAGCACAAAAGTCTCAACATCATTAAATAATACAGAATGCGAACTTAGTTCGCATTCTGTATTATTTAAACAACTGAAAATCAATGACATATACAAACCTTGCAAATTGCGAACTAAATTGGCATAATTGAAGGCATGCGATATGTAAAACGGTTTTTTAAAGCACCAACGAAGAGTTTTTTCCTATTTGGCCCTAGGGGGACAGGGAAGTCTACTTGGTTAAAAGAGTGTTTTCCAGATGCCATTTGGATCGATTTACTTGACTCCGAGCAACTGAGACTCTACACAGCTTATCCTGAGAAAATAAAAGAGACGCTAGAAAAAGGGATAAGTAAGATTGTTGTGATTGATGAGGTGCAGAAGGTGCCTGATCTTTTGCTATGGGTGCATAAAATTATTGAAGAGAAACGCGGATACTTATTTGTACTTACAGGGTCCAGCAGTCGCAAGTTGAAAAGAGAAGGGGTGGATTTATTAGCTGGACGGGCTCTTCTCTGTCATATGCATCCATTTATTGCGACTGAAATGGGGGGCGAGTTTGCTTTAGAAGATGCTTTGCGTTTAGGGATGTTGCCACTTGTTCGTATGTCTGATCATGCTGCAAAAGATTTACGTACGTATATTTCTATGTATTTGAAAGAAGAGGTACAGGCGGAAGGATTGGTGCGCAACTTAGGGGGTTTTGCCAGATTTTTAGAAGTGATCAGTTTTTCTCACGGCGCTCCAGTGAATGCGACAAATATTGGAAAAAAATGCGCCGTGAAGCGGTCGACTGTAGAGAACTTCATTCAAATATTACAAGATCTACTGCTGGCATTCTTGGTTCCTGTTTTTCAAAAGCGTGCGCATCGAGAACTCAGTGTGCACCCCAAGTTTTATCTTTTTGATGCAGGGGTTTATCGTTCCCTAAGGCCAAAAGGTCCTTTAGATCGAAAAGAAGAGATAGAAGGTATTGCTTTAGAAGGTCTTGTTGCGCAGCATTTGCGTTATTGGATTGATAGCCAAGATGATCACTATGCTTTGTATTTCTGGCGGACTCGTAGTGGCGAAGAGGTCGATTTTATTGTATATGGGGATGAAGGTTTTTGGGCGATTGAAGTGAAGAATGCAAAACGGCTTGCTGGAGAAGATTTTAAAGGCTTAAAGCTATTTGTAAAAGATTATCCAGAATGCAAACCTTTGCTTCTTTATCGTGGTAGTGAAAAAGGAACAAGAGAAGGAATTCCATTTATGCCATGCGAAGAGTTTTTAATGGGACTTTATCCTGATAAATGCCTAACGCTTGAATAGGGTTTGGATGGCAACGCATGTTGCAATTCCAGCAAGGCCGGCTCCTGCTAGACTCCAAGTGCGTCCTTCTAAACAAGCTGGTACAGGAGCAAATCCCATTGCCACGCCAATAAGTGATACAGATGCAAGAGCACTAATCGCAGCGTGCCCTTTTGAAAAGTTTGCAGAAGTGATTAGAATAACCAAGCTACCGCCTAAGAGGCAAGCGCTTTTCATGGTGCTTTCTCGTGGATTTACAAATGCTTTTGTCAATCCGCAGCCCATTGCAGCAATGGATGTCATTCCAATTACTGCAACGGCGGTTTCTCTAGAAATAAGAGCACTCATGCGTACTTTCGCATCCACGCTTCAGATAAAGCTAAGGGAATAGTAAGTGTTGCAATTTTTATCCAAGGATTGCTTTTGGTTTCTTCTAGTTCAACAACGAGCCCAGCCGTTGCGAAAGCTAAACTTGAGTAAAAAGAAACCTTTCTCACTGTGCCTGAAGACTTCAACGCTGTAAAGGCAATCACACCAGCTAGTAAATCACATACAGTTTTTGCGGTTTTTCGGCTCTCTTGATGGATGTTTTGTTTTTCCACCTGGGGCTCAATAAAATATTTTAAAACATTGCCAGCTATTAAAGCTGTGAGCGTAGCTCCAGCAAACATTGGAAGTAAATAGAGTCCAGCGGGGTATGTTTTATTTAAATAGCTGTCTACACGGCCTTGGAGGCCTGATAGGCCAATTGTTGCAAAGTTCATAAGTCACCTCATTGTGGGGTAGGTAAAAATTAGTATATGCAACAAATTTACCAGAAAGTGACTTAATATACAACTTTCAATCGCTTTTGTTAAGTGATAGATGGTGCCGTAGAGGAAGCTGGCGACAAAGACCAGTAGCAGATATTTGACGTCTTGTAGGAAGGGCAAGTGCGCTAAAGAAAATAGTAGGGAGACAAAGAGGATTGCAAACCAGCCGGCGTGGCGGTGGGGGATGCTTTCTGTTAACTCTTTTTGCAAAAAACCGCGGAAGAAGGCTTCTTCGGTAATGGTAACGAAGAAGAAATTGCCAACGAGCCAGAAGGGAAAAAGGGTGGGCCATTTGGGGTCGTAAGAAATAAATTTAAAAATGAAGCTGAGGGAAAGAAGAATAACGACTGTTGCAAAGGTGAGGAGGAGTGTTTTAGGGATGATCTTTTTAAAGGAAGATTTTGATCGAAGGAGGGGAATTGTCATGGCAAGGGGGAAAAGGCCGAGTATCGCTTTATCGTAATTCCAAAAAAGGGTGTAGGGGTAGGAGTTGGGGCTTAAGCTAATATTGCGAAAGAGGAGCCAGTTGGTGAATCCGGGTATCCGATGAAAAATGAGGCCGAAAGAGATGAGGGTAATGATCATGGTCGGAAGTAGTCGCAGCCAACCTTTCGGATTTTCCGTTGCAAGAAAGAGGTAGGAACCGAGAAGCAGCACAATGCCAAAAAGGGCGTTGAGCTGTACGATTCCAGCTACGGATCCAATTAGGTAAGAGGCGCCAAATAGCGATCCCCAAAGATAGGGTGTTTTGTGGATCCACAGACTGAGGATCGCAAAAATCATAAAGAGAAAGGTTAAGCTTTGCAGGGGATTATTAAGTAAGATTTCCATAGCTGATTGTCTTTTCGGTTAGATATTCATAAATTCCAGAAGGGCCGCCTTCGCGTCCAATTCCAGAGGCTTTCATTCCACCAAAGGGAATATTAGGGGAGCTTGGCGTGCCATCATTTAGACCAATAACCCCAAATTGCAGGGCGCGAGAAACGCGTTCTGCGCGTTGCAAATTATTCGTAAAAAGGTAGGCGGCAAGGCCGTAGGGGGTGTTATTGGCAAGAGAGATTGCCTCGTTCTCGCAATCAAATGGCATGAGTGCTGCAACGGGCCCAAAGGTCTCTTCTTGAAAAATGCGCATTTCTGGTGTGGCGTTGGTTAAGATTTCTGGCTCGTAAGCGTGAGCAGTTTCACAAAGAGGTTTTGCGCCGCGATTCAATGCGTCGTGAATATGCAGGGGCACTTTTTCTACTGATGTTGGATGCAGGTGAAATGAGAGGTCGGTGTTTTCATCCAAGGGATCGCCCACTTTTAGTTTTTGCACTTTTTTTAGTAAGTGATCTATAAAACTTTCATAGATTTTTTTCTCTATAAGAAAGCGATTGGCGCAGATGCAGGTTTGTCCGCCGTTGCGGTATTTTGCTTTGATCGCTTCTTTTGCTGCATGTTTAATGTCGCAATCAGCAAAGACGAGAAAGGGGGCATGGCCACCAAGTTCTAATGTGAGTTTTTTACAGGTAGGCGCGCACGCTTTATAAAGTGTTTCACCTGTTGCACAGCTTCCTGTAAACGAAAGTTTGCGAATGATGGGAGAGGAGGTGAGAGCGTTGCTAATTTGCTCGGTGTTGCCGATGAGAATGGAGAGGGCTTCTTTTGGCAGGGATGTTTGCGCGCAAAGCGCTCCAAATGCAAGTAGGGAGAGGGGTGTTGAAGAGCTCGGTTTTGCGATTACAGGGCAGCCTGCGGCAATAGCTGTGGCAATTTTTCTTCCCGCCATCGCAAGCGGGAAATTCCAGGGGGTGATAATGGCACAGGGGCCGAT
>JAJFMI010000147.1 GCA_021772235.1 Chlamydiota bacterium | reverse complement strand
TTTTAGGCGGTTTTCGATGTAGGCAAATCTTGCGGGATCAAATTCGAGGCGAGAGAGTTCTTGGCTTGTAATGAAAGCAGCTTCTTGCAGTTCGTGCTGAGCGTTTTTGAGGTGTGTGGCAATTTCAGGTTGTGTGATTGTGGGGAGCTGTGTTTCTGCAAGGAGGGTACTTAGCGGGTGTAATTCTTCGGCAAGCTCTTGTTTTTCACTTAGAGTTTTGTACTCTTCAAAAAGTTCATCCTCTTCGTTTTCTTTAGCATCAAGTTTTTGCAGTTGCTCTTGGTTCCATTTGAGGTGCTCGAGTTTGTGTGCGACTTCTTTTTGTTGCGCGTAATGTGTTGTGAGCTCGTTTTGGAGCGTTTTTTCTTCCTGGTAAGTTTGTAAAAATAGAGTGAGGTTATTTTGGGCAAAATTGTCCAGGTAGCGCAGCTGCTCTTGTTTATTGCGAATGTTTAAGTGTGCGTGTTGGGAGACGATTTCAATGAGGTGGCGGCCGAGTTCTTTAGCAAAATTTAGGGTGGTTTGGCGATCTTGGATAAAGAGTTGGCTTTTGCCTGTTGCAAAGATTTCGCGGCGGATGATGAGATTGTCATCATGAGGGAGGTCAAATTTTTCAAGTAGTTCTGGAGAAAAAATTCCTTGGATGGTGGCTTGGGAGCAGCCTGTGCGGATGATTTTTGTATCGGCGCGCTCGCCAAGTAAGAGACTAAGGGCGGTTATGATCGCTGTCTTTCCCGCCCCCGTCTCTCCCGTGAGGATATTGAGTCATCGCTTAAAGGGTATTTCTGTTTCGTCAATCAGGGCGATATTGCGCAAAATGAGTTTTTCAAGCACCGAGGATTACCCCGCGTGTTTTAAAATGCAGTTTGGCAACATCTCCGAGTATCTCTTTTCCGTCGCGGTCGACAAGGTTTCTTCCGGCTGTAATCACTTGTGGACCGGCACCTTTCGGCAAAGGGAAATTGACTTGTTTGCTAAGCATGCGCATGCCTTCAACAAATGCGGTGCGTGCGATAATGGAGGCGCTAGCAACAACGGGATCGGATTCTCCACCGGTTATTTGAGTAAGATCAAGTTTCAAACCTTTTTTTGAGAGGGCGCGTTCGACAACGTGTTCGCCTGCAAATTTGTCGATGATGGCAGATTGGCAACCGGTTTTTGTCGAGAGCTCTTCTATAGCGCTGGCGTGGCCCCAGGCGAGAAGTTCATTTAGATTTTGAAATTTAGAGTAGAGCAGGTTGTACTTCGTAGGAAAAATGCGGATGACGGAGTAGGGGACGATCTGTTTGATCTGTGCGGCGAGTTTTTCAATTTTGGGGTCGGTCATTTTTTTGGAATCGCGGACGCCGATTTTTATGAGCTGTTGGATCATTTTCTCGTCTGCATATACGCCACCGACGCAGAGAGGGCCAAAAAAATCACCTTTACCCGCTTCATCTATCCCGATGCGCGCTGCGAGGTTAGGATTATCTTTATTTTGCGTAAAAGAAAAGTCTTGCAGGATTTCTGGTTCGAGATAGTAGCGAATAAATTCTTCTTGATTTTTTCCTTGAACGGTCAGCTTTCCCGACTCATACAAATTCACGGAGAGTCCCGGTTTTCGTGCGGAAAAAACTGTGTAGGGCGGTTTTGTAAATACAAAACCTTTTGTGCCTAAGTCATTTTGCAATTTTGCAAAAAGCTCTTTTTTTATTTTCGTTACAAAACATGCCATCGGAACCATTTTAACATTGGTATCATTTTACACAATGGCGTAGTATGGGGAGAAAGCGCACGGTAGCCTTATGAGTGAAGATATTAAAAAAATCGGACAGATTTTTAAAGAAAAAAGAAGTGAGATGAACCTCTCCATTAAAGAGGTTGAAAATGCTACGTCGATTCAGTCGAGCAATTTAGAGGCGATTGAGCGTGGCGAAGTGGGAAAATTTCTTTCATCTGTTTATGCAATCGGATTCATGAAGCAGTATGCAAATTTTCTAGGCCTTGATGGCGAGAAGATTTTGCAAGATCATCCTGATGTATTCCGCCTGCCAGCAGAAAATCATGAATTTGATTATGGTATTGGCACTTTAGAAGTGCGTGGTAGCCATGGTGGCGGTGTAAAGTGGTTTCCTAATTTACTCTGGATTGCTGCCTCTGCTGCTGCTCTTTTCTTAGCCTACCTTTTTGCAAAAAAGATCGGAGTATTATAGTTGTTAGCGTTGTCGCTTGCATCTTTTTTAGCTTTTGAGTCTCTTCCCGATCATTTCATTGATAATCATCCCATTTTAGAAAAATCTTGGTGGGGGCAGTTTGTTCATGATTTCAATGAAAAAATGGGCTATATTCCCTATCTTCCCAATTGGGATAATCTTCTCTATAGGGAACGCTTTATTTCTACTCGAGATGCTATGTATTTAGTAGAAAATGATTCCAATATTAGTTATTTTTTTTGGGTTGAGGGGCTGGTATTGCGCATCGAAGATAGTGATCATAAAGAGCATGACCTCATTTATGGCGAGTGCCTATTCTTTACAGGAGAGCTGCCTAGTTGGCATGAAGATCGCAAAGGCCTTCTTTATTATCGCACAACTGAAAACTGATAATTTGATACAATGGGGCCATGTCTTCGATTTCCCACCTGCGGCGTTTTTTTTCTGGTACTCTACTCAGTCGCGTAAGCGGGATGGTGCGAGATCTCACTACAGTATATATTTTTGGCGCAAACCCTTCGGTTGCAGCGTTTTTGGCGGCGTTTAGATTTGCTAATGTTGTAAGACGCTTACTTGGCGAAGGCCCTTTTCAGTCAGCTTTCATTCCGCATTTTGAGCAGTTGCGGGTGCAAGGAAATGAAAAAGAATTTTTTAAACAGCTGATGAGTTTGGTCGCTTTTGTCCTTTTTTTTCTGGTCATTGGGGGAGAAATTGCTGTGCGCTATGCTGCGACCATTCCGGGAATGTCGAGTGTAACGATTGAGATGCTCCATTTGATGCGCTATTTGTTGCCAGGTATGCTCTTTATCTGTCTCTATGGGTTAAATATTTCCTTTTATCACTGCCACCACTCCTTTTTTACTCCAAGTTTTACGCCCGCTATTTGTAATGTTTTTTGGATCGGGGCGATTTGGATCATGCGAGAAAGGCCGGCAGGGGAAGCGATGGTCTTTTTAGCAAAAGCGGTTTATCTGGGCTA
>JAJFMI010000146.1 GCA_021772235.1 Chlamydiota bacterium | reverse complement strand
GTGATCCGTCACACGCGAATGGATAAAATCGATGATAATTTCTTGGGGGTCGTTTTCTAACTCAAACAGTGCTTTAAACTGAGAGACGGAAGCAAAAAACAAGAGCCCGTAGAGATGATATTCCTTTGCCCCATTTTCATTGATTTCCGTCTTTACGTAGATATTTTTTGCTGTCTCCCATGCAAAAACAAGTGCCGCGATAACTACACCTGCGACTACTGCAATAGCCAAATTAGTGAACACGGTCACAGCAGTCACAATGACGATAACAAAAGCATCGTGTTTTGGAATTTTACGAATAAATTTAAATGTAGCCCACTCAAATGTTTCGATCACAACCATCATCATCACCCCCACTAGAGCGGCAAGCGGAATCATTTTAATGACTGACCAAAAAAGCAGGATAAAAAGAAGAAGAAAGACACCAGCAACAATTCCTGATAACCTACCCCGACCTCCTGAATTAATATTGATCATGCTCTGTCCAAGCATCGTACACCCGCCCATTCCCTGAAAAAACCCAGAGAAGATATTTGCAATTCCTTGTGCAATACACTCTTTATTTGCGCGGCCTCTCGTATGGGTCATTTCATCAATTAACGACAAGGTCATTAAAGATTCAGATAAGCCAATAATGCACAGTATCACAGCATAGGGAACGATAATTTTGACCGTCGCAAAATTAAAAGGCACTTGTAACCACTTAAATAATGGGAATCCCGCAGAAACGCCCTCTTCCCTCATCATATCCATGACAAGACGGGTATCTAAATGAAATACTTTCACAATAGCTGTAACAACGACAATTGCGATAAGAGCTGCTGGAATTTTCTTCGTAAATCTTGGTAGATAATGAGTGATTGCCATGGCGACCAAAATCAATCCAATCATCAAATACAAAGGATATCCTGTAAGCCAGTGCTGCACCCCACCGACATCAACCTTAAATTGCTCCAGCTGAGAAATGAAAATCACAATTGCTAATCCATTCACAAAGCCTACCATGACAGACTTTGGCATAATTCGAATGAGCTTACCTAGTCTAAAAAGACCCACAAGCAGTTGAAAAATCCCAGTTAAGACAATCGTGGCAAATAGGTATTCAATTCCATTTTGCATCACTAAAGTCGCTACCACTACAGCCATTGCTCCCGTAGCCCCAGAGATCATTCCAGGTCTTCCTCCAAGCAAGGCAACAATTAAGCATAGGAAAAAAGCTGAATAAAGGCCGACAAGAGGGTCGAGATTTGCCACTAATGCAAACGCAATCGCCTCTGGAATCAGCGCTAAGGCAACTGTAAGGCCGCAAAGGAAATCGACACTCCATCTCCCCTCAAAAGGCATTAAGTAATTCTTGATGTTAGTCAGTATTATTTTCATAAATTGCACTTATTAAATTTAGTTATATTTTATAAATAGTTGCTTATAAAAATTTTCGGTTAGGTCTCTCGGCAAAGCACTTATTCAGTATCTCCTATACGAAAATTAAGAGGTTACATAAATAAGACAAATAGAAAGCAGACATTGGAACTATTTAATAGACAGAAGTAAAGCCTCCATCTAACACTAGATTTTGACCAGAAATATGGCTTGTCAGATCTCCCAGCATTTGTTCTATCACAGTTGCAACTTCAGAAAGCTCAGCATACTTTTTTAAAGGGATATTTTGTACGCGATTTGATCGTAATTTTTCTATAGTTTCTCCGGAATCTTGAGACTCTTTTTCTATCTTTTCTGCGAGTTTCTCACTCCAAACACCCCCCAAACTGACTGTGTTGACTGAAATATTTTCACTTCCTAATGCGCTTGAAAGTGCTTTTGCTTCTGCGAGCCACATTTTTCGTAAGACTGCAAATTTAGGAAGAGGTGGGTAGTACTGCTTTGAGGTGATTCCTGAAATAATTACAATTTTGCAATTGGAATTAAGGCTTAGCAGCGCTTTTCGCAAAGTTTCCAAGGGACCTATGAAACAGCATTCAAATAATTCTCTCCATTCTTCAGGCGTGGGAATTTTATCCAAACAAGCTGTTGGTCTGGGCGTAATAAGAACTACGCCATTGAATTTTTCTTTAGAGAATCGGTCATCTACGATTTGCTCTTTTTTCAAGTAGTCTCTAGAAAGAGTTTGATGACCTTCCCCTTCAATTGATAAGAGTAAGTTACTCAATTTTTTTTCACTCCTCCCCGTCAAAAAAAGTTGCATGTTTTTACTTGCTAAATGCTTAGAAACTGCTGCTCCAATTTCGCTTGTAGCGCCAATAATTAACACTGATCTTCTATACATTTTTCAATCCTTTCCATAAGCGGTGCCAGCAAGGTCCAACGATTGCAATACTTCCACTTCACGCTTTGTTATAAATGGGTTTTGAAGATGGGTACCTTCAAACGGCCGCACAAACCCTCAGCTGCATTTTTTAACAACCTCAGACTTTAGCATCATCGAGCCGAATCCCTTGACCTTGGCATCAATATTATGACCATTGACCGGTTCAACTAAACGTATATCTTTAACTTTCAGACCAACCTTGATTACAGAAGTGGATCCTTTGACTTTGATGTCTTTGATGATTGTCACGCTATCGCCATCCTTGAGAATATTCCCATGCGCATCTTTCACAACTGGCTCATTTTTTACTTCTTCTGAATTTACTTGTTTAACCCACTCATGGGCGCACTCTGGACAAATAAAGAGATTGCCATTCTCATAAACAAATTCTGAACTACACTTGGGGCAATGAGGGATTTTTTCCATATCCGATCAGTTTAACACTACCTCCTCATCTTTTAAAGAGCCCAGGCAATGACCAAGTTGCTATGTCTGTATTTTCTAGATCACTATTCAAAAACCAAAGTTTTCCCGAGAATATCGTAAAGATAATTTCAATAATCAAAGCGAAGCGTTAGCGTCAGCCCATGCAAGTAGAGGTTTCCTTCAGGTGCAAAACTGCTACCGATCGCTTGGGCATTTTGGCCTCTGCGGAGCATATTCTGGTCGAAGAATACCTGAAAACCATAACCTGCCGATAAATCCACGCGATACTTATCGCAAGAAAAGTATCTTCTCCAGCCGAGTCCTAGGTCCAGTCCTAAATGCGTGCGCAAAAAATTGGCATCATCGTGTCTTACAATAAAGCGATTGGCAACGGCCACATCCGATCTCTGCTCACTTTTACTATCATATTGCGTAAACAGAATATCGAATTCTCCATCGCCGAATAGTCTCCATCCCTTTCCCAATTCCCAGTTTGTACACAAGCCAAGCCTTGGTCCAATTCCCCATGAGTCAGTTGAAATATCTATATGAGTGTCAGGAAAAATTGCGATATTTACCGGATTTTTATTTTTATAATCGACGTGAAGATCCTGATCAATGATTGCGGCGCGCAAGCCAATAAATGGACGCAAGCAAAGTTTTGTTCCTACAGTATAGCTGCGAGCTAAATCCCAATTGATCAAATGCAGCTGCAGAGTCCACTTTTCTGATCCTTTACTATAGCGAGGGTTTAAAAAACTGGGTATTTCCCAAGCGGGAAAAAGTCCTTTCGAAAGATTATTTGGATCAATATTTACTGATGCCTCTT
Organism: Chlamydiota bacterium; assembly: GCA_021772235.1. Taxonomy (GTDB): domain Bacteria; phylum Chlamydiota; class Chlamydiia; order Chlamydiales; family JAJFMI01; genus Algichlamydia. The sequence continues at coordinate 4,344 of JAJFMI010000146.1, read as the reverse complement.
GCGATCCTCTGAGCCATGTATAAGATAAAAACGTATCCCACAAGCCATAATCCAAACTCACACCTAAACCCACTTTAAAACCGGGTTTGTACGTAAAGTCCAAATCGACAACATCACCATTGACAAGGTCATTTGCACTTGATGTATCCGAGACAACGCCCAAACTCATATTTTCTTGAATGGGCTGCCAGTAGATAAAGCTCAACTCTGTGAAAAAATCATAGGGACGATCTGCTTCTTGCCCTACAAGAAAAAATGGGATGAGTAAAAATAGAAATCTTTTCATGGGCTTTCTCCTATGCTCACGTTTGTCTCTGTTCCTGTTGTCGTAATCATCCCCTGTCCCGGTAAAATGGGATGAAATACTTCTACCGAGGGGGCAATTTGCGTTACAACGGTTTGACCGCTGTAGACTCCTGAATTATATGTCACTTGCAAGAAAAATGCATCCCCATCTGCTGTTGCGGGAATGGCTCCAAACGGTCCTGCAGCAGTTGTGCCAAACTCCACTGTCGTATTTGCAGGAATGCCTACGGTAATATCATAAGTTTCTGTATCGGAATAGGGATCGGGAAAATTCACATCTGTCGTACAATCCCCGATGTTTACCGTAACATTTGCCGCAGCGTTATCAGTATCGAGATTGATGATCACAATGGTACCATCTGTACCGAGAAAATCCGAATAGGCTGATGTGTAGAAAAGATTAGGTGTTCCAATCGTTAATAGCGTACGAGAATAAAAATCGAACCATGGAACATTGTCCACACAGGGGCATCCCCCGAGTGCTTTTGTTAAAATGTTATTGTTTTGAAAGTAATTTGCCGATTGATCTCGCACATAAGCTTGATCAATTGTAATCGGAGTTGGCAACTGGCAATTGATGGGGAAAATTCCTGAAATAATTGATGTTGCAAATACCTTTAATACCTGATTATTTGTCGCAGCTGAGGCACTACTTTTAATGGCAGGTTTGTAATCACTTACAGCACCGGTAAAAAAGGCTTTAGAACTTGTCGGTTTTGGAAAGGTAATTGTCCTTCCCTTATCTGGGCCACCTGATATCGCAAATCGAAAACTTTTATCCTCTAATTCATACCCTTTGGCTATAGCACTTCCTCCTTTTGTCGTCGCATCCAAAATTAAATAGGGAGTAGGCTTTCGATTCTCATAAAATGCCTCTTTCCCCGACTTTGTCTTACCGCTCCAAACGGCATTAAACCATGTGCATGTTTTGGGTGTAGAGACCGAATCTAGAAAATAATTTGTGGGGAATGTGACTTTGGTAGGATTGGTCTGTGTCTGGGTGCTGCCCATGGCTGTTGCGGGAGAAAAAATGCGCAGATTGCAGTCATCGCCTCCCCCACCAGCAGGATTTGTATAGATAGCCACTAAATCTTTCCAATGAGTTTTGAAGGGTTCGGAAAGTGAATCGAGCGAAGTATCATATTCTGTAAAAACATCGGAGAACGCCACACTTGCAGGCATTCCCGTTACTCCGCAAGCATTGGTAAACATTCCCCCGAAAAAGAACTTGTAGTTCGCTTGGATTTGAAACGGAAGTCCAAAAAAATCTACTCCTGTGAGATTAAGATTCAACCGATTAAAGCCATTACTCCCCAAGTCAAATTCTATTTTATCATTGAGAACATAATAATTATCATTTTGCGCATCCAACTCAACAGGAAATTGCAACACACCTAAATTGTTTATGAAGTAGGTCAGTGGTTCTTTCAAAGAGAGTAAAATCCTTGAAGATTTCATCACATTACTACCAGAAACAGCCGTATTCCCATCATTTGGAATATAAAAAGTGTAGGTATCGGCAGCGATCATTTCAAAAGAATCTAATGTATTGGTGTAGGGAGATGCAGAAAGATAGGTTGTCGGGGTGAAATTTGTGATCGTGGCTAATTTCTGTGTTGCACCACTAAACTCTAAAAACTGCGTGCTTGAATTGACAAGCACCGCAACATAAATTTCTGAAGCGGCCACTCCGCTATTATTGACAAACGTGATGGGCAAATATCCGGAAACTGTGGTCGGAGTTGGTGTTGGACAGGTCGCTACAGGCGGCGGTACAACTATTGGAACTGGAACAGGAGTCAATGGCGGGATTGACGAAGGGCAAGCCGCTGAAAGAGCCCGAACAAAAATCACAAAAAAACCCAATCTACGCATCTCAACCCCTCGCTTAACTAAGCAATTACTATGAATTATAGAAAAATAAATATCAAGCGTACTCTTTGATGCTCTGCTACTTACAACAAAGACGTGATTTTACTCAATGAATTGAGTAAATTCACTCAATAGACTGAGTAAAATGTAAAACCCTATGAAACCAAGACCGATTTTTCAAGACCTCATTAAGAGGGCCAAAGAATCAAGAAAATTTATACAAATCCTTTTAGGGCCAAGACAGGTAGGCAAAACAACTCTTGCAACCCTCCTAGAAAAGGAGCTACATCTACCTACACATTCTGCTTCAGCAGATGTTGTTACTCTTGAAGATCTTTCCTGGATTCAGCTCCAGTGGGAAACCGCAAGAGCTCTTGCCAAAAAAAACAAATCTGCACTACTAATTATTGATGAAGTCCAAAAAATCCCTAACTGGTCTGCACTCATAAAGAAACTCTGGGACGAAGACACAAAAAACAGAACAAACCTAAAAGTGATTATTCTAGGCTCTTCACCATGGCTCGTACAAAAAGGTTTAACGGAAAGTTTGGCTGGCCGCTTTGAAATCCTTCATGTAACTCATTGGTCCTATTCTGAAATGCAAAAATTCTTTGATTGGGACATCAATCAATACATTTTTTTTGGAGGTTATCCAGGACCAAGTAATCTCATAAGCGACCTTCCCCGCTGGCTCAATTACATAAACGACTCTCTTATCGAAACCACCATTTCAAGAGACATTCTTCTTATGACACAAGTCAACAAACCCATTCTATTACGCCGCCTCTTTCAACTCGGATGTATTTACTCCTCACAAATTCTCTCCTACCAAAAAATGGTCGGGCAACTGCAAGATGCAGGAAATACCACAACCCTTGCCAATTACCTAGAACTTCTCTCTGGCGCAGGACTTTTAACAGGGATCAATAAATTTGCCAATCAACAAGTACGGGTTAAACGCACTAGCCCAAAATTTCAGGTGTTAAACACAGCACTCATGAGCGCTCAAAGTGGAAAAACCTTTGAAGAAGCGCAGATAGATCGAGAGTTTTGGGGACGACTTACAGAATCCGCTATTGGCGCGCATCTTCTCAAGCGCGCGAGGTAAACAAATTGAAATTTTTTACTGGCGCGAGCATAATGAAGAGGTGGACTTTGTCCTCAAAAAAGGCGCAAAACTAGTAGCTATTGAAGTCAAAAGCTCCCAGAAAAGAGAGCACCCTTCAGGCCTTAACTCTTTTCAAAAAGCATTCAACCCCCATCGCATTCTTCTTGTCGGAGAATATGGCGAAAAAATCGAATCTTTCCTTAAAACTCCCATTGAAAATTGGCTTGAATAGTGTTCAGAAATGTTTTAAAGTGAGTGCATGAAAAAGTACATTACCCTCCTAATTTTAGTTTTTTCATTCACTGCTTCTGAGGCTTGCGAATCTCCTTATCAAGAAATCTTCCATTCGGTTGTGGAAACACAGCTGCAAAACTTCCCTTATGTGGACGTGGAAAACCCCTCATTAATTATTGCTTTTTCTGGTACTCCAGGTATGGGAAAAACAACAATCGCGAAGCGATTAGAAGAAGAATTTCATGGTATCCGCATCTCATCGGATGATTTGCGCAACGAATTGAGAACTCATGGATTAGATCCTGATAAGAGGCCTCCTTATATGCCAATTTCGCACCTACAGAATTGCTCTACCCTTCTCTTCCAAGCGCTCTCTCTAAAAAGCCCCAACCACTTATTTATTTTGGATAAAAGTATTGATCGTACTTTTCCTTTTTTTAAACAATTACAAACACCCCTCTTTACTATTCGCCTAGAGTTAGGTCGAGAGGAAGTTGAAAAACGAATCCGTGAAAGCAAGAAAAATCCCGAAGAATATCTCATCCATTTGGACAAGTGGCTTGCAGACTATGACGCTTTAGAAAATGAGGCATTTTCCTTTTTCGTAGATGCAAGCCAACCAGTTGGCGAAATTATTCCCCCTCTTGTTGAGGCAATCCAAGCAGAACTTGCAAAAAATACTTCAAAGGCTATTAATGAAAGTTAATGAAGAATATTTTCCTATCTGCCATATTAATTGTAGCAATCGGTGCAGGTTGCTCAAAAAAAGGTACATATATGCCCCCTAAGGAAGGTCTAGAGCGTTTAATGGAAGGTAACAAACG
>JAJFMI010000145.1 GCA_021772235.1 Chlamydiota bacterium | reverse complement strand
AACAGCCCGGTCCTCTCTATTCACAAAGAGAAGTCAAAAAAAGGATCGCGTTGTGTCAACTCCGCAGTGAATCACTGCCGCATACCCGAAATACCCAGACGCATCTGCTCCAGTTCCTGCTCCCACTCTTTGCGAAGAGTGGGATCTTTCAAAATCATACCAACAAGTTTAGCGCCGTGACAAGGAGGATTGGAGTAGTTAGAGCGAATGAGCTGTTTTACATTGGAAAGAACTTTGACTGCCTCTTCCTTGCTGCTTGTAACAACATAGAGAGCGCCAGTTCTTTCTCCATAGAGGCCAAAGTTTTTAGAACAAGAGGCAGCAACCGCCATGTTATGACCCGATTTAGCAAAAAGACGAATAGCTGCGCGATCGCGATCGAGACCATCGCCAAATCCTAGATAAGCGAGATCAAAAAACGGAAAAAGCCCTTTTTCTAAAAAGAGCGTCGAGAGTTTTTCCCACTGCTCTAAAGAAAAGTCGGTGCCTGTAGGATTGTGACAGCAGCCGTGGAGAATAACGATCGACCCTTTTGACAGAGAGGAGAAGTAGGCAAAAGCTTTTTCAAAGTCTATGCCGTGCGTTTCATTATTAAAGTAAGGGTATTTTTCTGTTTTCAATCCTGCGGCCATGGCAACTTTTAAATGGTTGGGCCAGCTGGGATTTGGAATGTGAACTGTGCCACCTGAAACATGTTTCATCAAATCAAGACCAACGCGGATCGCGCCTGTTCCGCCAACACACTGAGCTGAAACAACGCCTTCAAGATTTTCGCCAAAAATCAATTCTTGTAATGCATCTAGATAACCTGTGTCACCATCAATAGAGAGGTAGGTTTTACTTCGCTCATGCCTGCAAAGCTTTTCTTCTGCCTTGTGGACAACATGCATTGTCTCTTGCTGCAGATCAGCATCATAATAGACACCAACACCAAGATTCACCTTGTCTTCTCGCGAATCATTTTTATACGCCGTCGTAAGACCCAAAATAGGATCTGGCGCTTTTAGCTCTACATTTTTAAAGAAATCCATCCACTCCCTGCCTAGTTTTTTTATCATAGATTCTTGCTGATTTCCCAGCAAACAAGATACACAAAGAAGTTGTAAGGAAAAAAGAACCTGCGTTATCATAAAACCTCCGGGGCGTTAGCTCAGTTGGTAGAGCGCAACAATGGCATTGTTGAGGTCAACGGTTCGACCCCGTTACGCTCCAGATACCCCGGCACCACCTTCCATTAAATCTAGAAAGGCCTGAAGCTGTTTAGCTCGGGTCGGATGGCGCATTTTTCTTAACGCCTTCGCTTCAATTTGGCGGACACGTTCGCGCGTCACTTTGAAGCGCACGCCCACCTCTTCCAAAGTTTTAGGCTTTCCATCGAGCAAGCCAAAACGCTCAATCAGCACCGTGCGCTCGCGATCGGTAAGCGTCTCCAAAACTTCATGAAGTTTATCTTTTAAAATCGAATAACCGGTCGCTTCTGCAGGAGATTCAATCGAAGTATCTTCTAGGAAGTCTCCAAATTGACTCTCGCCACTATCCCCCACTTCAGCTTGAAGCGAAATAGGATGCTGCGCGATTTTGTAAATTTCGCGAATACGATCGGGCGTTAGCTCGAGCTCATCAGCCAATTCTTCAGCTGTAGGCTCGCGACCGCGCTCCATCATAAAGGCTTTTGCTTTGCGCAAAACGCGATTGATCGTTTCGATCATGTGAACAGGAATACGAATTGTGCGGCCTTGATCGGCAATTGCACGCGTAACCGCCTGACGAATCCACCAAGTAGCATAGGTAGAAAATTTATAACCGCGACGGTATTCGAACTTCTCAACCGCCTTCATTAGCCCCATATTCCCTTCTTGAATCAAGTCGAGGAAACTCAAACCGCGATTGGTGTATTTTTTCGCAATAGAGATGACAAGACGCAGGTTAGATTCCACCATTTCGCGCTTCGCTTCCTGGCTCTTATCCATCCAACGCTGCAACATGCGAACATCTTTCTTAAACTCTTCAAGAGTACGTCCTGCAGCAAGTTCGCGCTTATAAAGTTTACGGTGCGCCGCTTTTAATTTTGCTAAAGCAAAACGGTTTTTCTCCGCACGCGGCTCAAGCTCTTTCAGCTCTTTTTCCAAACTTAAAAAGCGATCATACGCCTCTAAAATTACCTCGCCAAAGTCGTCTGTGACATTTGTGCGGAAATGCATTTGACGCAAGTAAGCTTGGGTACGAATGCGACTCTTTTCAATCTCTTCAGTAAGTTTTAAACGATCAGCTTTAATAAGTTTATCATCACGCAGACGAATTAAGAACGAGCGCAAAACTTCATCTTCACCTTCAAGTAGCTCACGCAGACGTGGCAACTTATCTAAAAAGCGCTGCTTGTTCTCAATCTCTTTTTCCGCAACAATCTTATCGAAACGCTCTTTGCCCGTCAGAAGATAGTGCGCAATCGCAACAGTCTCACGTGAAGAGTAGCAAAAACGCATGATGATCTTTTCAATCTGCAGCTGCGCTTTTTCAATTCGTTTGGAAATTTCCACCTCTTCTTCACGCGTAAGCAGAGGAACAGAGCCCATCTCCTTAAGATACATGCGAACAGGATCATCTGCAGAGGCTTCTGCTTTTCGAGAAAGGCCTTCTAATTCTTTTGCTTCTTTTTTTCTTTCGCGCTGGCGTTCAACTTCGGATTGATTGAGGATTTGGATATCCATTCCGCTTAAGAAGATCAAGACCTGGTCGATCTGATCGGCGGAATCGAACGTCATGGGGAGAATTTCGTTAATCTCCTCATACGTGATGTAGCCCTGCTCCTTCGCAATAGCGACGAGCTCCTCAATTTTTTGTTGATGCTGGGAATCGAAAAGATTACTATCTGTGTTATTACTCATGGACTTGATATGAAGATGCTTCCCTACATACTAGCACAAAAATGATTAAGCACAAAGAGATTCAGAAGAAGATTCTCCAGCTGCTACCGGAAGGGGAAACGCGCATGGAAAAACGCTTTCCCGCGATCCATCGAATCGCTGATATCGCCTGGTTACCGCAAAAAATTATTTTTGAAGTGCAGTGCTCTCCCATCTCTCTTTCTGAAATCAAAGCGCGAAAAAAAGATTATGCGTCCCTCGGTTATACGCTCGTCTGGATTCTCCACGATCGCCGATTCAACCGAAAATGGCCCACCTTAGCCGAACTCTTTGCCCGCTCTGGCACCTGCTATTTTACCAATGGAACCCATTTTTACGACCAAGTGGAAATACTCAATGGACGCCACCGTCTCTACCGCGGCCAGCCCCTTCCTGTAAACTTATCGGTGCCACTGAACAAGAAAAATCGCCTCAGCTTTTTAGGAGACGCTCAAGATCTCAAGGCTAAACCACCCGAACTGAATAAACCAAAAAATTTATACCTATGCTTGCTTGACGCTCTCATCGGTAGGTTTTGTATAAACTAACCCTTCGCCTTGGAAGTTTTCTTTCAAAGGCGCAATCACACAGTTATCTGGTGAAGAAACCGCCTCTGCCAAAGAGAGTGAATTTAAATGGAATAGTTCGTACTTCTCACCCCGTTTGAAAACAAATGCTGCTGATGGTTGATACACTCCGCAACCAAACCGGGACCGTTTAAGACTTGAAAACAAACCAGAATGAATTATTTTTTCAAGCCAAGCCGAACCATCCTCTTCACTATTAACTTCACAACTTCCTTTTTTTGCATAAACCGGAACATCTCCGCTAAAACGCTTAAATCCAAAAAAAACATCGACGGAGGAGCCCTCTCCGCTACCACTAGGTTCA
>JAJFMI010000144.1 GCA_021772235.1 Chlamydiota bacterium | reverse complement strand
GCGTTCAATCAAGGCTTTTCGGCATCGGAGCCCAACTTCGAGACGATCTTAACGGCCTGACGCTTGTTGCTTTTTTAGAAGATGGTCCCGCACAAGACTCAGAACTTCTCAAGCTTCATGATCGCATCATCGCTGTTAACGGCGAACCGATCATCGGTCTTGATATTGAAGAGTCAGTCGAACTCATTCGCGGGCCTAAAGGAACAAAAGTCAATCTCACGATCATCCGGGAAAAAGAAGGCGAAAAAGATGAAAAACTCGAAGTGGCCATCGTCCGAGATGAAGTCGTCCTGAAAGAAGGCCGCTTTGAAGTGAAAACAGAGCCTTTCGGTGATGGAGTCATCGCCCACCTGCGCCTTTTCACATTTTATCAAGATCCGCAAAGCTCTTCCGCTTCCGATGTTGAAAAAGCGCTCAACGAACTAAAAGAACAACATAAACTCTACGGCGTAATTCTCGACTTGCGAGGAAATGCAGGAGGACTGCTCCCTCAAGCCGCAGCCGTTAGTGGTCTCTTCTTGAAAAAAGGTGTCGTCTGCGCCATTAAAGACAGCAGCGGTAAAGTACAGCGCCTGCGCAATTACAATGAAAATCCCGTCTGGGATGGACCCCTGACACTACTTGTGAACCGCGGCTCTGCCTCCGCCAGCGAAATTGTCGCGGGCGCCCTCAAAGATTATGGACGCGCCCTGATTATGGGTGATGAAACTTATGGAAAAGGCAGCTATCAAGTCTTCACTTTTGACGGCTCCAACCCAAGTAAAATCAATCCGCTCGGGGAATTTAAAGTGACACGCGGTATTTTCTTCACAGCTTCTGGGAAAAGTCCTCAGCTAGATGGTGTTGAACTTGACCTTACAATTCCCGGCCCCTACTCCAAATTGGAAATTGGAGAAGCCTTTGCTACCTTCCCCCTGGAAAACCAGAAAATCGATCCTCTCTTTGATGACGATTTGAGCGATGTTCACCCATTCCACCGCCATCGCATCAGACGCACATATAAACACGGCCGCCAAGAACGCGTCGATCTCTATGGCCCCTACACCGCAACATTGCGAAAAAATACCGAAAAACGCATCGCCGATAATAAAAATTACCAGAATTTCCTTAAGGAACTTGAGAAGGAAGATCCCGATTTTACCGCCTTTTTTCAGAATGACCTTCAACTACAAGAAGCCAAAAACATTATGAAAGATTTGATTACTCTCACCTCGCAACATCGAATGACTGGCGAAAAAGCCGCATAATTACCGCAGTAACTACTCTCACAAACTAAGCAATTTGTGTTTGACTATTGTGCAAGAGGGAAATACTCATGCTCTATTCGATCATGAAAAACATTCACAATGCGAAATCCCGAAACATCATCCCCTAATTGCTTACCAACAGCACTTGTTGTAATAACTGGCATACCTTCGTAATCTGCGAGAGCATTCCTGTGGTAATGACCACAAAAACAGGCGCTCACATCTGCATTTTTCATAAGGAATAAAAATGGTATTCTTCGCTCTTTGGGAATTACAAAATACCAATCCTCCTCATGCGCATCATTGATGAACCACGGGTGATGAGTAAAAACAAGACGATGGACAGGAGAGTTTTCTGAAAACTGTTTTTCAAACCAAGAGAACTGCTCATCATAGAGATCTTGCGCATTAGAAGGGTCCCAGATAAGTGTCGAATTCAATACGATTCCCTGTACCCCTCCTACCCAAAAAGAAAAGTAATGAGAGCCGAACTCTTCTTCATACATTTCGATCGATGCACGATCGGGATGATTACCAATATCGTGATTCCCGCAAAGACAAATTAGCGGAATCGTTTCATCAATGGTATTAACAACTCTTTTAAAATCTGCAATTTGTTCCTCACGCATCGGCGCTTTCGGAAATGCATGCACAAGGTCTCCGCACAAAATAACAAACTTCGGCTTCATTTGATTGATATGCGAAACGGCTTTCTCTAGTAATACAATATCTTCGTCCCACGATCTGTTTTCATTAATAAATCCTAGTTGGCAGTCTGCCATTTGAATAAATTGAAAGGGGCCTGCCCAGTGCTTTTCAGACTCATACTCGTATCCAGGAAATCCCCGCCCTTCAGCCTTTCGAAAAACCCCTTCACCATGCAAAGAAATTGCGATAAGCAGTAAAGAAAAAATTTTCTTACCCATACCAAACCTCCTTAGGTTGTAAGACTAGACACTAGACTACCTCTAGAAAAAATGCTATACTATGCCCCATGAAACGCGTTAGAACTCGTATAGCCCCCTCTCCTACGGGAGACCCCCATGTTGGCACAGCTTACATGGCCTTATTCAATTATTTATTTGCTCGTCATTATGACGGCGACTTCCTTCTTCGCATCGAAGACACTGACCAGACACGCTCGCGCCCTGAATACGAAAAGAATATTTTTGAAGCGATCCAATGGTGTGGCCTGCAGTGGGATGAAGGTCCAGATTGTGGTGGAAAATACGGCCCCTATCGTCAGTCCGAACGCACAGAAATCTATCGCAAACACTGCTACGATCTTTTAGCAAGCGGCAAAGCCTACAAATGTTTTGTCACCGGTAAAGAACTGGCTGAAATGCGCGAAATTGCTACAAAAACCGGTCAGCGCCAAGGTTACGATCGCCGTCACCGCAACCTCACTGAAGAAGAAATCAAAAAACGCGAGGAGGAAGGCCAGCCCTTTGTCATTCGCTTAAAAGTTCCCCTTACAGGCGAATGTGTCTACGAAGATGCGATCAAAGGTCGCATGTCTACTCCTTGGGCAGATGTTGACGACCAAGTTTTATTAAAATCGGACGGATTTCCTACTTATCACTTAGCCAATGTTGTCGATGACCATTTAATGGAAATTAGTCATGTTATCCGCGGCGATGAGTGGCTCTCTTCCACACCAAAACACATCATGCTCTACGAAGCATTTGGCTGGGAAGCGCCCACATTTTTGCACATGCCGCTGCTGCTCGGCATCGATGGAAAGAAACTTTCCAAACGCAAAAACCCCACATCGATCTTTTACTACCGCGATTCCGGTTATCTACCCGAAGCCTTCACCAACTTTCTCTCTCTTATGGGCTATAGCATGGAAGAGGACAAAGAAATTTACCCATTAGAGGAGATCGTCAAATGCTTCTCTGAAAAACGCGTAGGCGTCTCTGGAGCAATTTTTGATATTCGTAAGCTTGACTGGCTCAACCAGCAATATATGATCAACACCATCCCGGAAAACGAACTTTGGAATCGCATCCAAGAGTGGGGATTTAACGACGCATTTATGCAGCGGTTAATGCCACTTGTACACACACGCATCAAAACATTTGCCGAGTTTATGGAACTCTGCCAGTTCTTTTTCATTAACCACATTCCCTACACAGAAGAGCTTCTTACGCCAGGAAGTAAAACGACAAATGAAATCTCAGCAATGATTTTGCAGACAATGATCTGGTCTATGGAGAAACAAGAAAACTGGGGACGCAGCGGCATTGAACAAGGATCGCGCGAAATGGCCGAAATCTTTGGGCTCAATCACAAAAAAGTGATCATGCGCCTGCTTTACGCCACGATTACTGGCAAACATACAGGCCCACCACTTTTTGATTCTGTAGATTTACTTGGAAAAGATCGCACCCGTGCACGCTTTTTACAAGCAATAGAGTTCCTCGGCGGCCTCTCCAAGAAAAAGCTCTCAAGCCTAGAAAAAGCCTGGGCTAGTGGAGATTGCAAAGAGTTAATCTAAGACAATTTCGGTAGATTCCTGAGGGTGCTCCGAAATAATGAAGGGGCGGTTACAAGCCGTCTCCTGCTCGCAAGCGGCGAGCGCAAAAAGAAATAAAAAAATTAAACGACGCATACTATATAAATAAGACCTGATGACAATTTGTGCAAGCACAACTAAGCAGGAATTTACTGCAACGATCAAAGAGC
>JAJFMI010000143.1 GCA_021772235.1 Chlamydiota bacterium | reverse complement strand
GGATTGGGATCGCGGATTGCCGCTTTCATCAGGCGTTTTGCATCGGCGGCGTTGCTCGGGATAGCGATTTTAATTCCAGGGCAGTGCGCAAGAAAAGCTTCGACAGATTGTGAATGGTAAGGTCCGCCTTGAATATAGCCGCCACAGGGCATGCGAATCACAAGAGGGCAGGTCCAGAGTCCATTTGAGCGATAATAAAGGGAAGAAATCTCGTTGAAAATTTGGTTGATGCCCGTCCACATGTAATCGGCAAATTGCATTTCTGCAACTGGGCGATAGCCTGCCATGGCAAGTCCCATTGCAACGCCAGATATTGTTGATTCAGCAAGTGGTGTATTGAAGCAGCGCGATTTGCCGAAAGTTTCTGTGAGTTTAGAAGTGACGCCAAAAACGCCACCTTTGCCGTGTGCTACATCTTGACCAAATGCAAGAACCTTTTCATCAGATTCCATCGCTTCATGCAAAGCATGATTGATCGCATCGACGATCACTATTTCAGGTTTACCAAGTGGGCAGCTACTGATTTCTTTAAGGTTATCGGGCGCAAAAACTTCATGATCGTTTACGTCTGGCTGCGCATACTCTTCCGCTTTTTTTGCAGCCTGTTCGACTTCTTCTTTAACTTCTGCATGTAGCGCTTCAATTTGCTCTTTGGTCAAGTGGCCGTTATCGATTAGCCATTTTTCAAAGCGTGGGAGAGGATCACGTTTTTCATCTTCTTCTACATGTTCAATCGACTTATATTTTTTTGGATCATCACTAATACTATGCGCGCCAATACGAGGAACTTTTGCCACAATGAGTGCTGGGCCATCTCCGTTGCGTGCGCGTATTGCAGCAGCGGCATAGGCATTAAGAAGAGCTTCAGGGTCTGTTCCATCAATTTCAAAAGTAGCGAGGCCGGTATAATTCTTTGAGCGTTCAGCAATAGAAGGATTACACATCTGCTCTTCACGCGGTACGGAAATTGCCCAATCATTATCTTGAATGACAAAAAGAACACCAAGTTTATGGAGGGCGGCAAAATTGAGCGCTTCATGAAAATCGCCTTGCGAGGTGGCGCCATCACCAGAAGAGACGTAAACGATTTCATCTTTTCCAGAGAGTTTTGCAGCAAGAGCAACTCCTGTCGCTTGCAAAAACTGGGATCCGACAACACTTGATTGGCAAGGGATTCGCAATTCTACGTCGGAATAGTGCTCGGGCATCTGCTTTCCGCCAGAGTGATTTTCTACATCACGTGCAAGAAATGCAGCAAAAAGTTCCGTAATATCCACGCCAAGTCCGAGAGCAAATCCGCGATCACGATAGTAAGGCAGCCCCCAATCTTTTCCGGGAGTCAAAGTCAATCCACCAAAAACACCGATGAGTTCATGCCCATTTGCGCACAAATGAAATGTTCCACCTTTATTCTGACGCACCATTTTAGACATTTTATCATCAACAAGTCGGCACAACAGGGAGCGGCGGTAAGCGGCGATAATATCAAGTGTAGGTTGCGTTAGCGTGGCACTCATGTCTTCTTTTTCTTTGTAATTTGGGAGACTTTTTTCACTTTCGCTTGGCGTTTTTTCGCAAGATATTCACCAATTTCTTTCGCTTCTTTAGGCGGTGCTGCACGTTTTTTAGGGAAAAGCCCTTTTGCAATACCAGAAAGTGCGTCATCACCTTCATCTGATGCAATTGCTTGGATGATTTTATCATCATCACCTAAATCTGGCACACCTTTAATTTTAGCAGAAAGATGGCGAAGGGATTCAAGACGTTGGGATAGAGCTTCCAATCGTGTATCAACTTTAGTCGTAGTCCCTTTGAGGGAAGCGAGGAATTGAGCTTCAGTATCAAACTTCGCAGAGAACGTGACTGTTGAGCTGCTAAAGTCAGGCATAAAGAGGAAAGAGCGCATCGCTGCCGGAACTTGCGTATAAAGATCTTCAGAGAGTTGCGGCTCAAGCTCTACTTTTTGCTGCTGTTTAGGAGGACGACCACGTTTTGGACGCGGGTTAAGTGCTTCGTTGGAATAATAGACTTTTGATTTCGCATCAATGATTTGACGCGCTGCTTGCAAGTCTTTAGCAACTTTATCCTGGAAAAGCTGATTTTTGAGCCCTTGCACTACCGCCTTCGGCAACTCTAAGTCCTCTTCAAAGACAAAATTAAAATCAATTGTGCGCAACCACTCGATGATGCGAATACGGGAGCGTTCATGGTAATACTGCTGCCAGCGTTCGATTTCTGTTACGTGATCGTAGATAAATTCAAGGAAATTTTCGCGCGCTTCTTTTCCTGAAATGAGATCGAGAAGCTTTTCCTTCACATCAATGTCATAGACTTTTTCTTGCACAAAGCCTTCCATGAACTTCTTCGTTTCAAAGAAGGTCATTTTCGGGACCATGACAAAACGTGCAGCTTGTGCTTTCACTTCCTTGTCAAAAGCTTCGAGTTCCTCTTCGGATTTATCGAGGTCGACATATACGAGAAACCCCTCTAATCGATCGAGATAAAAGTCGCGTTCATCATCCGATTTTGAAAAAGCATCCATAAACCTATGGAAACGAAGAATTAAAGGAGATTTTGCTTGAGGTAAAGATTTTGCTTTTGCCATTGATGGGTGCCTACGTAAGTACCTCAGTTATACCACATTTTTTCGAAATACTCAAGATTTTTAAGGCATATTCGACTATGATTATTCTAAAAGGTAAGAAATATGCTAAGCATCAAAGAGATCCGAGACAATCCAAAAGAGGTAGAAAAACGTCTTCAGACAAAAGAGAAAGAAATTTCTTTAACTCCTATTTTGCAGATGGATGAGGAACACCGCAAGCTTCTTCTTCAAGTAGAAGAGATGCGCGCTAAACTCAAAAAAACCTCCAAACTCATCGGCGAAAAAAAGCGTCTAGGCGAGGATACGAGCGCGATTATGAGCGAGGTCGCTGGCCTGGGTGATGAAATCTCAAACCATGAAAACAGCTTGCGAAACATCGAAGAAAAGCTCACGCTTGCCTTAGCAAGCCTGCCCAATTTGCCTGATTCTGACGTAAAAATTTCTTTAGATCCAGCTGACAATGTCTGCATCAAAACCTTTAAGACAAAAACAAATTTTAACTTTACACCGAAAAACCACCTCGAACTGGCCGAAAAGCACAATCTTCTCGATTTTAAACGAGGTGCAAAAATTAGCGGCAGCGGCTGGCCTATCTATTGCGGTCTTGGCGCGCGCCTCGAACTCGCCCTCCTCAACTACATGATCGAAACACATATAAAAAATGGCTTCGAGCTCATTCTCACCCCTTATCTTGTCAAACGCGAAGCGATGATGGGAGCGGGACAGCTTCCAAAATTTGAAGGCCAGTTTTATCAACTCGATGATGATGACTACCCTCTTGTACTGATTCCTACAGGTGAAGTGCCGCTAAACGGTTTACACCTCGATGAAATCCTCTCAAGCGATGAGCTTCCCAAGCGTTACACAACGTACACACCCTGTTTTCGTCGCGAAGCGGGCGCTGCCGGATCTACCGAACGTGGCCTTATTCGCGTGCACCAATTCAATAAAGTCGAAATGTTCTGCTTTACAAAGCCAGAAGATAGCGACGAAATGTTTGCCAAAATGCAGCGCAGCGCCGAAGAAATTCTAGAAGGTTTGGAATTGCACTATCGCAGCATGCTTCTTGTCACAGGCGATATGTCATTTGCCGCCTCTCGCACCGTTGACGTCGAAGTTTTCCTTCCAGGACAAGATCGCTATTACGAAGTCTCCTCCGTTTCAAATTGCCGCGATTTCCAAGCGCGCCGTTCTAAAACACGCTACCGCGAAGGAAACGGCAAACCACAACTTGTACACACATTAAATGGATCAGGTGTTGCCACCGCACGCCTCTTTGTGGCACTTTTAGAAAATAACCAGCGCGAAGATGGCTCGATCGCCATCCCAAAAGCGCTCCAGCCCTACCTCGGAGGCGTTTCGGAAATTCATGCATGACCACTTCAAAGGCAAAACCGCACCAGAACATTTAAAAGAGGCGCGCGCAAAAGGCGCTGCAGCCACAGGTGAAATTCACGGCACAGAAGCTCCTGGCTCCTACGTCGCTTTTTGCGATTCTGCAAAAGAGACCGCCGTCTACCTTCTTCTTCTCGCCACCATCTTCCCCAACCCCAAATTTTTTCCCCTTTTCCTTCTTGCACTTCTCATCTGGAAAACAGGCCGCAGCGCCCTTCTCGCCTATTCTCGACTTGAACGTTTGCATCGATTAATCGAAGAAGAGCGCTTTGAAATCGAGCACCACCGCGAACAAGAACGTGAAGAACTTACTGAAATGTACGCCGCAAAAGGACTCAAAGGAGACCTGCTAAAAAAAGTGATCGACGTACTGATGGCAGATGACAATCGTCTTCTTGCAATAATGCTTGAGGAAGAGCTTGGGCTTAGCTTTGAATCATTTGATCATCCCCTCATGCAGGCACTCGGCGCCGGACTTGGTGTAATCCTTGCAGGCGCAATCGCCTTTGGCGCTTCCTTTTTTGCTTTTGGACTTCCCATCGCCTGTTTTTGCATCGCCGGTTTTAGCGCAGCGCTCATGGCAAAACGACGCAAAAATGAAATCGTTCCCTCAACCGTTTGGAATTTAAGTCTTGTCGCACTTACCTACGGCATCGTTTATTTTATAGGTACTA
>JAJFMI010000142.1 GCA_021772235.1 Chlamydiota bacterium | reverse complement strand
GTACGGCACGCATGAATCGCTATACCATTCAAATGGCAACGCAAGGCCTAGCTACAGCTGTGAAAAAAGCCTTTCCAGATGAGCCTCTGCGCGCTTTTATTGGCTATGATAGCCGCAATAATTCAAAAGAGTTTGCCCAAGAAACAGCGAACGTACTCGCAGCAAACGGCTTTGAAGTTTATCTCCCGGGCGATCTCTGTACCACTCCCTTTACTTCTTTTGCTTGTCGCGAACTTAAATGTCATGCAGCGGTAATGATTACAGCCTCGCACAATCCACCCGAATACAATGGTTATAAAGTCTACTGGCAGGACGGCGCGCAAATTACAGCACCACATGATGCAGAAATTATCGCTGAAGTAAAAATGATCACCGCTATTGCACAAGTAGAGCAAAATGGATCGGGGAAAATTCTCCCTGCGCCAGCCGACCTCTACGACAAATATTTCCAAGCCATCACTCCCCTCGCCTTTTTTCCCAAAGAGAATCACAAAAAAGGAAGTAGCCTCAAAATTCTCTACACGTCACTGCATGGATCTGGAATCACTCTCACCCCGCGCGGATTAAAAGAGTGGGGATTCACAAATGTCGCCCTCGTTGAGGAGCAATGCATCCCTGACGGCAATTTTCCCACTACCTCTTCGCCAAACCCTGAATCAGAAGAGGGGCTTTCTCTCGGTTGTAAAAAACTGCAGGAGACAAATTCCGATATTCTTATTGCGAATGATCCTGATGCCGATCGCATTGGCATTGCTATTTTGCATGAAGGCAAAATCCATCGTCTTACCGGCAATGAAATCGCCATCATCTGCTTGCACCACATTCTCTCATCAAAAAAACCACCAAAAAACGCCGCTGTTGTGACAACGATCGTGACAACCGAACTCTTTCATATTATCGCTTCTGCATTTGATATTGCTTGTTTTGAAGTACTCACAGGCTTTAAATACATTGGGGAAAAAATTCATGAGTGGGAAGATGGAACGCACACTTTTCTTTTCGGAGCTGAAGAGTCAATGGGCTATCTTATTGGCACGCATAGTCGCGACAAGGATGCGACAGTAATGGCTTGTTTAATTAGTGAAATTGCCCTCAAGTGCAAAAACCAAAGCAAAACACTCTACGACTACCTTCAATCTCTTTATGAAACATATGGCTCCTATCGGGAAAAAGTCTTTCTCTTCCCCCTAACGGATGGAAAAATGGAGAGTATTCGCTCGCATCATCCCGAGGAATTCTTCGGTAAAAAAGTCACCCAAGTAATCGATTACCTGGAAGAAACACCCCTTCCCAAATCCAACGTGCTCCAATTTCGCCTAGAAGATGGCAGCAAACTCATCTTTCGTCCTTCTGGTACCGAACCCAAAATCAAAGTCTATCTCTCTCTGAAAAACCAAACTGCCGATGAACTCGATCGAAGAGGAGAGTTATTATGCAACTTCATGAAATAAAAAAAGCGCTCATCACAGGAGCAACATCTGACCTTGGCATACGTGTTGCAGAACAACTCGCATCCCGTGGAATCGAACTCATCCTTACCGCAAAATCCCGTGAACCCCTTCTCGAACTCAAACAGATTCTGCAGAAAAAAGCCCCTATCACAACACACGTCGGCAACCTCCTCGAGCCAAATTCGCGAAAAGAAATCAGATCTCTTATCGACGAACATAAACCTGAGCTCATCATCAATAACGCAGGAAAAGGGCTCTACGGCCCCGCCCTCATGCACACCATCGAAGAACAACTTGAAATAATAGACATCAACGCAAAAGCGTTACTTGAAATCACCCTCTCTGCTGCACGCACGCTCAAAAAGGCTCAAAAGCGCGGTATCATTCTCAATATCTCTTCCGCAGCCTCCTTCTTTCCCTACCCCACTTTTTGCGTCTACAGCGCATCCAAAGCCTTTGTAACAAACTTTTCGCGCGGCCTCGATCAAGAACTTCGCGATTCCAACATTCGCGTCCTCTGCGCTTGTCCGGGACAAATAGAAACAGCATTCAGAGTAAAAGCCGCAAAAAACTATCCACAGCGACCGGCCCGCGGCGCCATCTCACCATCAAAAGCAGCTAAACTCCTTCTCAAACAAATCGAAAAAGAAAAACCGCTCTATGTTTTCAACTGGCATTATCGAGCGGGCCTTTTCATCGCCCACTATCTTCTCCCCTCAGCCCTTGTCGAACGTTTTCTCCAACGTGTAATCCGCAAACGCTATCCAACAGAACGCGGAGCGTAGCGCGACAGCGCTAACCAACGGTTTCATATCGCAAAGCAAAATAAAAAAACTGCCGTAATGACAGTTGAACACTTTCTTTAGCGAATAATCCGAAAACGTTATTCATCCGATCGGAGATCGTAGCGCGACAGCGCAGTAGCGGGTTTTTATCGCAAAGCAAAATGAAAAAACTGCCGCAATGACAGTGTAGATAACACGGCTTTGCGGCAGTTTTTTTATTTGGCGCTAGCAGAGAAGAAGCCGAATATTATTTACCCTTTTCGGGGTACTTTATGCGGATGTGGCGTGCTACGCCTAAAGTCTTGACCAGCGCCATCTTAACTTGCCCCAGCTCTTTAAACGTAATATCGCAATTATCAAACTGCCCCTCTTCCGCCTTATCCGAGACCAAACGATTTGTCATCTCCATGAGCTTCTCTTCATTGACATCTTCAAGCGAGCGCGACGCCGCTTCAATCGTATCAGCGATCATGATAATAGCAGTTTCTTTCGAGCAAGGCTTCGGACCAGGATAGCGAAATTGCATTTCATCGACATTATCTGCATCACCACCCATCTGCTCGATCTGCTTGCAATAGAAATAGTAGACAAGAGTCGTCCCGTGGTGCTGATCGATCACATCGATAAAACTTTCTGGAAGGCCATGTTTTCTACCGAGGGCAGCGCCATCAGGCACGTGCGAAATAATGACTTGCGTTGACTCTTGCGGAGTGAGAAGCTGATGGATATTAAAACCACCCATCTGGTTTTCAGTAAAGTAGTGGGGATTATTGAGTTTTCCAATGTCATGATAGAGAGTCGCAACGCGACAAAAAAGTCCATTTGCTCCAATTGCCTGGGCTGCCGCCTCTGCAAGTGATCCTACAACAAGAGAGTGCTGGTATGTTCCAGGCGCTTCAATACTGAGGCGGCGCAAAAGCTGATTGTTGGGATCCATATATTCCATCAACGTGATATCCGTTGTCGTGTGGAATACAGATTCAAATATGGGTAAAATCCCCGCCACCAAAATGGCTGTAGAACCAAGAAATACCAGTGACGAGATAATATCTGTTAGTGTAGAAAGGCTCCAGAATACATTAAAAATGAGATTAAACCCGATTAATATGGGAAGAGTTGCGAGCCAAACCTTTACACATACAATAAAAACTTCTTTACGACGCCTGAGGTTCCGTGTTGAGAGAATTGCTACAATGGCAGCGATAAAATTTAAAGTCAGAACGCGATTACTATCAAAAGATAGAGAAATAGCAATAATAGCTGAAAAGAATAGCGCGGAAAAAAGCGCAATTTCTTGGTCGAGAAGTATACAAAGTAGAATTGCTAAAAATGGAGTAAAAAGCGGATAGCGCGCGAGTTCTATTAAATGGCTGCTGCTATGGAGAAGTGTATATTCTGTTAACTTTGCCAGAACTAGTGTCACGATGAGAATAGAACAATAAAGTCCGATTTGTCTTGTCGAGCGATAGAAGCTTTTTTTGTAAATATTAAAGTAAAAGGCACCTAAGACGACAATGATCAGAGCAAAGACAAAATTGCCAAGAATTGTCATAGGATGGAGCAGACTCTGTTTCTCTGATAAAGCGTCCTTCATGCCCTGCATCATATTGACATGGCGTGAAGTCACTCTTTCTCCTTGTTCTACAATTGAGCTACCCGCTTTTACACGCTGACGTTTTTCAGGAACTTGCGACGCAATTAAATCGCGTACGCTCTGCTCTTCAGTAATATCTTCCTTCAAGGAATAGCCAAATTGCGCATAAAATTGAATAACAGTGTCAAGGGCGTGTGGATTCAAACCTTCGTTTTTTTCTCGTATTTTCTGCCAAATATTTGGTGATAAACTGATCGATTCATCTTCTTGTAGAGCGGTCAAAACTTCTAGACGTGAGGTGTCAATCCCCACTTCCTGCATTTTATTTTTCGTTGCGGGTGTGGTAAAAAGCACTTCTCCCAAAACTGTATCGACAAGGTCACCTGCATTAAAAAGGTCCTGCGCATTCACACCCTTTGTAGAAACTTTTCCATCTGCTATTGCTTGATCAAAATCGATGCGCCGTTGATTAATTTCCTTTGTAAACAACTTATAGATAGGACCAATTTCTGCCATCGCCTGCTGCCGCAAAATGCTTGTAGCCTGGCGATCTGGATAATTGAAATCGACTTGCGCGACAACATAACGCTCTGCTAATGAGCCAGGATCGAGCATTTCGACGCGCACTTCACGGAAGTGTAAGAAAACTGTGAGTGTAATAAGAAGCGCAAAGCCAATAGCAAATCGTTTCCCGCGGTCCTGTTCCCTAAGGTAACGAAAAAATTTTAAAGATTTTCTCTCACGTATTTCTTCTGCCATACCACACAGTCTACCTTGATAAAAATTTCGAGGCAAATACTCCTTCACAATGTATATTATAATGTATGGATCATTACATACCAATCACACGTAAATACCGCCCACAAAAATTTTCAAGTGTTCTTGGGCAAGAGGCCGTTATTCAAGTGTTAATAAATTCGCTTTCAAAAGATCGGGTTGGCTACGCCTACCTTTTTTCTGGGATACGCGGCACAGGAAAGACGACACTTGCGCGCATCTTTGCCAAAGCGCTCAACTGCCACTCCCCCACACCTGAAGGCGAGCCCTGTAATAATTGCCCCTCTTGCCTCGAAATCACTTCTGGTAGCTCTCTTGACGTGATTGAAATTGATGGCGCCTCAAATCGCGGTATTGACGACATTCGTCAAATTACCGAAAGTGCTGCCTACGCTCCTTCAAGCGGCCGCTTTAAAATTTACATCATCGACGAAGTGCACATGCTGACAAAAGAAGCCTTCAACGCCCTGTTAAAAACCCTAGAAGAACCTCCTGCAACCGTAAAATTTTTCTTCGCTACGACCGAGCCTCAAAAAGTACCCCCCACCATCCTCAGCCGCTGCCAGCGCTTTCCCCTCAAACCACTCCAATCTGAACAAATCACCCAAAAACTCGCTCAAATTTGCGATGCCTATGGCGTCCCTGTAGAAGAAGAAGCTCTGCCCTTAATTTCTCACCTCTCAAGCGGAAGCGTGCGCGATGCAGAATCACTGCTTGAAAAAATGCTCCTCTTCACCGACACTACCCTCACAAAACAGAATATCATCGATGTCCTCGGTATTCCGTCTCAAGAAGACTTCACAGCATTTGATAAAGCCCTTAACGAAAACGACCTCACCTTTCCCTTTCGCTTCTCTGAAAAACTCCAATCCCAAGGCAAAGAACCAAAACCCTTTATTACCGGATTAACTGAACACCTCCGTCTTGCCCTCCGAGCGAACCTCAACACCCCAAAAAAAGACTACTATATCCGCGCACTTGATTATCTTATCGAAGCCCTCTCTTCTCAAACCATTAGCTACATTCACTTGGAAGTGCTTCTACTCAAACTCCTTCGACAACAAAAGCGCCTCCAGCCCGAAACCCTAGTTGATCGACTCGAACAGCTAGAGAAAAATCTCCGGACGGCCCCACAGCAAGAAATTGCTCCGCCGCCAAAACCGGCACCCGCGCCTGCACCAAAAGCCCCAACTCCTCAAAAAGTTAAAGCTCCGCAGCCAATAGTTGAGATACCACAACCGATGGTTGAAGCATCGCTCCCATTCGCGGAAACTCCCATGCCGAAAGCCGAAGCACCACCAGCCCCAAAACCAACACCTCCACCAAAAACAGAAACAACGCAGCAAGCGGGAGCGAATTACGACACGCTACTCCGTTTTGCAGGAGTGGAGTTAAACGGCTCTGTCAACAAAGAATTTAAAGAGTAATATTTTTTTTATCGCGAACCGCAACAGTGGTTTCTTATCTCAAAACAGAATCGCATTCCGGCCGCCATGGTAGTGTAGATAACACGGCATGGCGGCCGGAATTTTACAGTTCGCGAAGCGCCTAACCACCCAAATCTCAAAAAAGTTATATAAATACGCGAAGCGCTAGCGGCTTCTTATCGCAAAGCAAAATGAAAAAACTGCCGCCAAGATAGAGTAGATAACACGGCTTGGTGGCCGGAATTTTATAGTTCGCGAAGCGCCTAACCACCCAAATCTCAAAAAAGTTATATAGATA
>JAJFMI010000141.1 GCA_021772235.1 Chlamydiota bacterium | reverse complement strand
GGGGTGTTTGAGGGCTTCTTCAACGGCATTCTTAGTAATCGCATTGAAAGTAACCCTTTTGCACTTGGTGCCTTTGGGTAGAATTGAGGCGAGGTGCCACGCAATCGCCTCTCCTTCACGGTCGGGATCGGGGCAGAGATAGACGATATCAGCTTCTTTGGCCGCTTTTTTTAGTTTGGCAATGACATCTTTTTTATCGGGGAGAGATTCGTATTCGGGGGTAAAATCATTTTCAAGATCTATACCAAATTTTTTAACTGGAAGATCACGAATATGGCCAACGGAAGAGGCTAGATTGTAATTTCTTCCGAGAAACTTCTTTATTGTTTTTATTTTCGTCGGTGACTCGACGATAATTAAGGCCTTTTTCATCTAAATTTGGAATATACTAATAGTCTATTGATCATATGTACTTTTCCCTATTTATTGCAAGCCCTGTCAATTTTTGATATACTTGGGGCCCAATGAGATTCAAGAATATTCTTATATGTGCGGCGCTGTTTTTCGCAGGTGCAGTGGCGGGTAAAAAAGCCCATAAATGGCAAGAAAATCGTGAACGGGAGATAAAAGTCCCTCATTTGCCTTCTGAACTAATGGGGGCCCAAGAAACTCCTGAAAAAGATGTTTTCGTTTTTCTTCACATGCACAATTACGAGCAAGCTATTTCCCGCTGTCTCTCTACTTTTGCAAAACAAGAGTATGGCAAACTTCACCTCTATATATTAGATGAGAATTCTACAGACGGTACGTGGGAAAAAGCACATAAGTACATTGAAGAGAAATCTCTCTCTATTGAGCAGAGTGTGAGAGGCGATCGGAAAGAGCTCTGTGCTTTTGTAAATGAGGTTTTGCAAGAGGCGCCCCGTGATTCTCTAGTTGTGCCATTTGAGGGAAAAAACTGGCTGCCACATGAATTTGTTGTGCAACTTCTCAATCACAAGATGGCGCAAAACAATTGCCAGCTTCTGCTTGGTCAGCTCTCTACCTATCCGCAATATAAATTGGGGTTAGAGCGGCGTTGGATAAAAATCCAAATAGATAAACATAAATGGCCCAAGTCGCTATCTTTCCCTTCTGTTTTTAAGGCCTTTGAGTTCTCTTTAATCAAACAATTGCCACAATTGGATTTGTTTGCTCTCAATGAAGAGGCGCATCTAAAACCACTATATGATAAAGCTGGGGAGAAAACGTTTTTTTCCAAGTCTGTCTACTATGTAGATAATCGACTTGAAACGGGAAAAAAACTTCTGTTTTCTGAGGGGGAGTAGTGCATTTATTTGTTATGGTACTTCTTTTTTTTGGCCAAGATTTTTTTACTCTTATGGGAGAGAAAAGTAGTTGCTGGAATTTTGTGAGTCAAGAAGAAGATCGCACTCAATTAGCGCGCTATGCAGATCTCTATGAGAGGAATTCTTATCTGCAAAACAGAGAAAATAGTGCACATAAAATCCCGCCCCACCTTCATCTAATTTGGTTAGGACCGCGCCCGTTTCCTACAGAATCTGTTGAAAATATTCGCATGTGGATGGGCACGCATCCTAATTGGACATTTCATTTTTGGACAGATCGAGAGAGGCCGCTACCTGTAAATGGAATGGTGATGCATCGAACAGAAGATTTTTCGTTCCAGCACTTAGAAAATTATTATAAAGAGTCTACGAATTGGGGACAGAAATCAGACCTTTTGCGTTATGAAATTTTGCAGCAGATGGGAGGCGTATATATTGATCACGACGCGAACTGTTTACGTTCTTTTGACGGCCTCCATTGCGGATATGATTTTTACGCCTGTCTGGAAATGCCACATGAGCGCGTTGCGGGCTACTCGATTACTGCAGGAATTGGCATCATCGGAGCCGTGCAAAATCACCCAATAATTAATGGGGCAATTGAAGAGATTAAAGATTATTGGGAGGAGAGCAAAGAGCTGTTTCCTCAGACCTCGCCTAAGTCTGTGCGCGAATATGTGATGCATAGCACTTATATGGCAATGACACGCTCTTTGCAAAAAAATCTTGATCAAGAAGGTTACACCGACATTGTGCTACCCGCGTGCTATTTCTATCCTCAAAAAGGGTTTCAACCCCTCTACTCCTTTCACTATTATGGAACCAGCTGGGCAGGAATTGAAAAGCGGAGCCCGCTAGAAAAAGAAGTAAAAGATAAATTTCGACAGCTCACAAAGCAACAGCGATGCTTTTATTGCCTACTCGCATTGGGAGTAGTACTGACTTTTGTAAGGAGAAGACGATGTTGTTAAATCTTCTGCTCCTATTTATTACCCAAATGGGTGACCCCACATTTGTCCGTACACAAGAAGATCAGAATAAGCTTGCCTTCTACGAAAATCATTATGAGAGCTTTGAAGAGGGAGGAGAAATCCCAAAAATCCTGCATTTTATCTGGGTGGGAGGAAGCGCTCTGCCACAAGATGCAAAAAAGAATATTGCAGCTTGGGCAAAACTTCATCCCGATTGGCAAATAAATCTTTGGAGTGATCGTTCTCGTGATAAACCACACCCAAATGTAGAAGTTCTTTTGCTTAATCAAAGCAAACTTTTTGCGCAGTCAGATAACGAGGGGGAGCGTGCCGCACTGTCCTCCTATGAAATTCTCTACCGGGAGGGGGGGGTCTATCTTGATTGCGATACCTTGCCAAAAAAAAATCTACAAGCACTCAATAATTCCCATACTTTTTATACAGGCCTTGCACCATTACGAAACTCGCAACTGAGTAGCTCCGTACAAATAAGTCCCCATATCATTGCTGCGCAGAAAGGTCATCCTATCCTAAAAGCGACGCTTGAGAAAATCAAAAGAGTTTGGAACCCCAATCTATTTTCTGGGCAGAGTACGGATGCACTTTTCTATCGCACAAAATTTCATACGCTTATCCCTTTTCAAGAAGCAATTGAAGAAAACATTGAAAAGCATGATCGCATCTATCCAGCGAAGACCTTTACAAGCGAATATTTAACGCATCAAGAGCAAAAGCTTTGGCTGCCCGACTCGGAACGCTTTGTCAAAAGCGTATTACAAAAACTCAATTCGCAGGAAAAGCATATGTACTGGATACTCTTTTTTCTAGTACTCTTTATTATTTATGGACAGAGAACAATTCTTACAAGGTCCCGCTGAAAGTGACTTAGCATTTGCAAAACGCATTAGAATAACCAAAGAAGCGGCACAAAATCCACAAATGTTGGGTCTGGAAAATGTGCAGGTGGGCAAATTTCATCTTCCCTGGTTGCTCTACAAGATATCAAATAAAAAGCTCTCTCCGTGGGAAGCGGCAGCTACATGGATTATTGAACATGAAGGCGTGAAAATTCCTTTTTTGCAGGTGCGCAAGCGCTATGCAGAAAACGAGGAGATTTGGAATCACGAACTGGTACATATCATGCGCATTGCTTTTGATGAGCCACGGTTTGAAGAGATCATCGCCTTTGATAAGTCAAAATCACGCTTTCGCAAGTGGCTAGGGCCGCTATTTCGCACGCCAAAAGAAGCCTTCCTTTTTCTAACGCTTGCAGTGACTTCAAGCGCAATAGGACTATTTTACTCCTGGTTACTTCTTCTGCCATTTTTATTGCTGCTCGGATTCTCTATTCGCCTCGCTCATGACCTTCTAATTTTTTCTAGATGCAAAAAGAAAAATTCACTAGAATGCATCCTTCGCATGAGCGATAAAAAAATATTACAGGAAGGAATTTTAATATGAAAAAAATACTACTCTTACTGCTTTTGTGTTTCACAACAGTTTATGGAAAAGTTGTTTTGAATATGACACCTCCTCCTCCTGAGGATCCTATTGAAAGCAAAACTGCTCTTTTGACCTACCCGAGATCCGGTACGATGTGGTTTCAATGGTGTCTCACATATGGAGCCAAGCGCTTTTGGAAAAAAGAAAGCCGGTTATGGGAAAATTTTGATTTGGAAATTGATTTTAGTAAACCCCTTTTACTCCATACACATCATCCGCATTACCTCGAAAAAGTTTATCGTCCTGAGAAGGATAAAATTATCTTAATTGTCCGAAATTATCGCGAATGCATGATAAGAAATTATGGTATAGGTAGTGTATCTGAAATTATTAGAAATATAGCAGGAAACCCAAGGAAAAAGCTAAATGTTTTATGGTATTTTAAAAATTTAGAACTTTATGACAAATGGCCTGAGGAGAACCGACTACTTGTTTACTATGAAGACCTGGTAAAAAAACCACGAAAAGTATTTGATAGAGTATTAGCTTTTTTAGGGGAAGACCCTGATGCTATGGATGATTTTTTCGCAAATTACGAAGAACAGCGAGAAAAAAGTTTGGCGTGGAGAAACTCAATTGGAGGTTTTATGATAGCGCAGTCGCGTGGAAAAAAGCTTAGCTTTCATTCGAATCGTATCCCTAAAAGAGTAAGAATTCAATTTGATGAAGTTGTGAAGGAGAGTTACCCTCATCTTTGGGAAAGATACTTAAAACACTATCAATTTGCTCCGAATTATACTAATCAACAAAAAACAGGGATTTAGCCATTTTCGCATTTTGAGTTTAATTTGATATTATAAAAAACTTTAACAAGTCATTTCTTTGATTTTTAGAAAGATCATTGAGGTAAAGAATCCTGAAATATTTGAAGCATAAATTTTATGCGATTTATGTAAGTGTGATGATCACGGACAAAATCCATGAGTTCAAATATTTCTTCATTAGAGGTTTTTTCAATCCTCTCTTCAGCGAGGGAGAAGAGTTTTCTGCAGTCTGGGTCATAGACAATTTTCTCTTCGCAAATTTCATAGGCACGTTTAGAGTTTGTGACACCCATTTGGCCATAGCTAATATTTTTGAATATACGGCAAGGTATATAACCCTGTCGTGCTTGCCAGGGCCCAACAATTGTAGGTGCTATGTAAGAGCGCATAATTAAGTCACGGTGTTCTTGAATACTCACATGGTGTTTAACAATGAAAGGGATTTTATTTTTTTTACAGGCCAATTTAAAGGGATGAATGTTTTCAATATTTCCAAATGTTCCGCCTCCTATTGAACCAATCCAGTAAATTTTCTTTTCTTTTTTTGTATGAAGAAGTCGGGTTTTGTTTTCGTTTATTTCGTGAGGGAGAAGGTCTGTTGCCCAGGGCATAAAAAGAATGCGATGCTCTGTAGAGTAGTAATGAAAAGGAGCGTATTCAGTCACAAAATCAAGCTTTAATACATCGTCTGTATAGACCTGAAAAGTAAAAGTTCGCCCTTTCTCTCGTAGAGGAATATACTTTTTAAAATCAGAGCAGTTATGTAAAAAATAATAACAATCATCCCGGATAGGGATTTTTTTATCCACTTGCCCTTCGGTGATAAACAGGGCGTTGGATAAATTGTATCGTTGCAAGTCATCTTTTTCATCTAACCAATAGGTTTCATAACCTAGATGCTTAAAAGCGCGATAAAAGGCACTGTGAATATATGAATGTGTATGCGTATGAAGTTTATGCCCCCAGATCACAACCTTATCAAAAGGCTCTGAAATGAGGGAGAAAGTCAACAATAGCGAGAAGAGCAAAACTCTCATTTTTTTCTTAAGAGGGTCTGGTACTCATCCATTACAATTTCAAAACCGTGGTCCAAAAAGTAGGGAAGAGAGTATTTTGCTTTTCCTAAATGAGATTTTTCACCAAACATTCGAGGCACTTGACTACGAACATCATCAATCAAAATCAATCCATTAGGTGCAATTAAATCACGTTCTACAATGATTTTTGCTTCGGCAAGATGCAAGCGGGCTGTTGGTTCAATAGGAGTCATGTCACCAGTGTCTAAATAAAGAAGATCTATCCCATTTTCAAAGCGGCATTTTTTTAAAAATGTAGTAGAAGAAGTTACGTGATATTTTAGATAGGGCTTAAAATCAGCAGTCATATGTTTACACCGCTTGATGTGCTTAGCGCAGATGTCAATCGTGTGTATTTCCGGATTGAGATGAACGAGACACTCGCAAGCCATTCGTGTAAAAAAACCTGCGCCCCAATCCCAGTTTTCAGGAGATTCTGGTGTCCAATATTTTGTGTTGTCTTTATTGCAGCCCGGATGACCGCCATGAGTAAAGCTTCTTGAGGTTCCTAGTTCTACAACAATTTTTCCATCGATCTCTTCAAAATGATCGAAAGCTTTTTTAAAAGTGTAAAAACGGGATCGAGGAATTCTCTCATTTTTTGGCCAGTCTTGGCCACCAAGGGTGCCCTGATCTATGTATTTTTTGTAGGGGATCAAGCTATCACTTGCAGTGGCGGTAAGCGCGCATGTTGCAAGTATAGAGCTTAAGATAACTGCTTTCATAATGAACTCCGTGTAAAAGGCTTATCCTAGATTAGTGTAAGGAATAAATCCAGAAAAATTTCTTGATTCTCTCCAGGTATTATGTTTTCATTGCGATATGAAAAAACTATTTCTTTTCTTGGGGCTTATCTTTCCCCTGCTATCTCAGACAAAGGTTTTGCATCTTACGTTTCATACTGGTTGCGCAAAGGAATTTGAGTATGTGGCGGACCAGTTAGGCTTAGATCTAACAACTCTTTATATTCATGATTTAAAACCAAAAGAGTTTGATGGTGTAGCCTCAGGCTCTGCGCTTTATAATATTGGTCATGATCGTGCCAAGAGAATTTGGGATCTCCATTTTGAGATGTTTGATGAATTTGATGTAGTGATCACTTCGGACACGACAGCGCTCTCGCGTATCTTTTTGCAAAATAATTGGAAAAAACCGTTAATTATTTGGGTTTGCAACCGGTTTGATTATGCTGATAGAGCTTCTCTTGACTGCAAGTTTCCAGATAAAGAGTACTTTCAGCTTATTGCTTCTACGAAAAATCGAGAAAATGTGCAGGTCTTTTCATACACTCCTTTTGAGCATCGCCATGCTCAGATCAAATACAATATTTTTGCTTGGAATGAGGTGATCCGTCCTTCAGGTGGGGGGTGTGACTATGTGGGGAAAACATCTGCAATCCCAAAAAAAATTGTGAGAGAAGAGACTTTTTTTGTGCCGCCTTATCACAATGATACGATCTTGATGAATCTATCTAAAAAAATCACTTCTTTGGGAATACCAAACTATCGTGGGCGCTATTCAGGCCCAGGCGACTTGAAAACTTTTAAAGGGATTATTCATATTCCTTATGCGTGGTCCAACCTCGCCCTGTTTGAAAATTGGGCCAATGGTCTTATCTATTTTATCCCATCAAAAAAGTTTCTTTTGCAGTTGGCTAAAAGAAGGCAGTTTTTTTGGACTCCTCCATTTTCTGCAAAGTATATTGGGGATTCAGAGTGGTATCATCCTGACTTTAAACAGCTATTTGTCTACTTTGATTCATGGGAAGATCTCGTAAAAAAAGTTGAGACGACCGATTATCAAGCAAAAAGAGAGCGGATTCTTCAAGCTTCAAAGGAGCATCACGAAAAGACAATAGAAAAATGGCGTGCTGCTTTTAGAGTGTTGTAAGAGGGGCGTAGGAGGGTTTGTTGCGGATTTCTTGTGCCAGTGCGCTTTGGGTGTTTTGGCGAATATAACAGTCGCTTGTCGGATTGTTCACTAGATATTGATGGAGGCATTCTGGAACGAAGAAAGCGTGTGTGCCAGCCATTTCAATCATCGGGTACATGGTCGCTAAATCTGAGGTTGAAGGAAGAAATTTCCCCTCTATCATGAGATCTTCTTCGCGAATTTTTTTTGCTAGGCCTGCGTAGTAGGTACGAAGATGGGATGCAAACCAGGGAAGTTTGCGAATTTTGCCTTTTTTGAGGGCCTGTTTAGAGATTGGTCGTGCAAATTTTCCTGGCGCATATGTGGGGATATCGAGGTAGGAGCCATAAGTTAACCAGACATCGGGATTGGCATAGATTTCGTTGAGTTTTTTTAAGACGTAAGGGTGAGACAGAAGGTCGTCTGAATCAAGATGCACAATAATTTCATGATCATTACAGAGGTCAAACCCTCTTTTAAGATTGGCCATCGCTCCCACATTCACAGGGTTTTGAATGAGGAGGCTTTCTATTTTTTTATGGTTTTTAAGGGTTGCTTTTACGAGTTCAAAACTATTATCTTTAGATGCGTCATCGATATAGATGAGGCGGTAGTTAGTATATTCTTGTTCTAAAATGGATTGCAGGGCTTTTTCTAGGTACTTTTCTGTGTTGTAGCCGCACATGAGTATAGCAAAGGGTTTCTCTTCAGTTGTAGGAAAAGAGGTAGCGATTTGGTATTTTGGGGTTAACTGTCCGATTCCAAAGTTCATTGCAAAGCCAATAAGAAAAGCTAGGAAATATTTCATAGAGGTTGGTATGCGGGCTTGTTTCGTATTTCTTGGTTTATAGCAAATTGGACTTTTTGATCGATTTGATGGTCGCTTAAGGGGTTATTGTCGTTATAGATATAGAGGATTTCCGGGATGAAGGTAAAATGATCGCGTGCCATTTCAATCATTGGTAGCATGCAGGCGGAGTCCCAGCTCATGGAGTAAAATTGGCCGTTTTTTTGTAGGTCATTTAGATCGATATGTTTAAAGAGCCAGGCATAAAATGTTCTGAGGTGTGTGGGCAGTGCTGGATGTTTGCGAAAGGAATTGGATTGAACAATTTTTTCGGGTATAGGGCCTGCAAAACCTTTTTTGCAGCTGCGTTGTTCTTGGTATTGTCCGTACGTCAACCAAATATCGCGCTCGGAATAGATTTTATTGAGATGGTTTAAGACATTTGGATGGGCAAGTCGGTCATCTCCATCCAATGTAACAACAATTTCATCGTCTTCTATTTCGTTGTGGATTGTGTGATAGATATTGGCAAGTGCGAGCTTGCGCTCTTTATTGTTGATGATCACAATTTTTGAAAATGAGCTGGTTTCATTTGTAACAAGTTCTAAAGTTTTGTCGCTAGAGCAGTCGTTAATAAAAATGATTCGGTAGTTTTCGTAATTTTGGTTAAGAGCGCTATGGATATTTGCGACACAGTATTTTTCATTGTTATAGGAGGGGATTAAGATGACAAAGGGTTTTTGCTCTTTAGGAACTGGCTCTTTTTTTACTAAGTGGACAGGATAGAAGAGAAAAAATCCTGCGAGAAAGACCAGGGGAGAAGCAAGTGAGAACTTTATGGGCGGCATGGGAGGGGAAAATAGGGCGGCTTTGCGCGAATTTCTAAATTTAGGTTGCGCTGAAGGCTTTCATCGACACGATGATCGCTAAGGTTATTGATATCATTGTAAATGTAGAGCACGTGAGGGATGAAGGTAAAATGATCACGTGCCATTTCAATCATTGGAAGCATCATGGCAACATCCCAGGTCATGGGATAGAACTCTCCATTTTCCATTAGATCTTCTTTATTAATTAGTTTGAAAAGCCAGGAGTAGAAGGTTCGCAGGTGTGATGGTAAATGGACATGTTCTCGAAAGCGGTTTTCTCTTACTATTTTTTTGGGCATGTCGGAAACCCAGGAGCGCGCTTTTGGATTTGAGAGGAAGCGCATCTGTCCATAAGTGAGCCAGATTTCTTTTTTTTTGTTTGAGTAGACGATATTGAGATGTTTTAGTACATAAGGAGAGGCGAGCATATCATCGCCATCTAGGGTGAGAATGATTTCATCATCTTTTGTATTTTCGTGAATCGCATGGTAGTAGTTAGCAAGAGCGAGTTGTCTCTGATTGTTATCAATTATCGTAACAATATCTTTTTTGTGGGACTTGTGAACGGTTCGCTTCACAAGCTCCAATGTTTTATCTGATGAGCAGTCGTTAATAAAGATTATGCGATAGTTGTTGTAGCGCTGGTCCAGTGCGCTATTGATGTTCGCAATGCAGAATTTTTCATTGTTATAAGAAGGAATGATAATAACAAATGGTTTTTCTTCTATTTTTGAAAATAGAGAAATAGTCGCACTGAGGATAAAAAGTAGTTTTTTCATAATGGTTTATACGGACTCTTTTTGCGAATCAATCTGTTATAACGCATCTGCATATCCCAGTCGATTTTGTGGTCGCTAATTGGGTTCTTGTCGTTATAAATATAAAGAACGTCGTCAATAAAAGTAAAATGATCGCGTGCCATTTCGATAATGGGTAAAAGAAATGCGGTATCGCCTGTCATGCGGTAGAAGTCTCCTTTGTACATAAGGTCTTCTTTGTCGATCTTCTTAAATATCCAACCGTAAAATGTACGCAAATGCGTTGGTATGTGGGGATAAGATCGAAAGGAATTTTTTCGAATTACTGATTGGGGAACTGGGCGTCCCCACCCTTTTTTTCCATTTGATCTGTTTTGAAATTGACTGAAGGCGAACCAAATTTCAGGGTCATTTTGCTGATATACTCTATTGAGAGTTTTTAGGACATTTGTATGAGCGAGCCAGTCGTCTCCATCAAGCATTAAAATGATCTCTTC
>JAJFMI010000015.1 GCA_021772235.1 Chlamydiota bacterium | reverse complement strand
CTTCTGAAATTTCTGGCTTTTGTTACACCTTTACTTTTTTTTAATTGATTATAGAACTTGCGTGTATGTTCATAAGTGCACTCAACCCAATCGCGACCTCGTTTTTTTTGCCATCTTCCATCCCAATAAAACGCCACTTTTTCTACGGGGATGGAGAGGTCATGACTTGCTCGATGATATTCAAGAGATCGATTGCGTGATCGGCTTAAAGAGCGCATTTTATTGGGTCCCAACACGATTCTTGTTCTTGATAAAAGTTTACCCCCTAGTTTTTTGTCTTCTTCTTGAAATTTTTGGTAAAAATCCTTAACTCTTTGCGTCTCTTTTTCACTGTGAACAGAACTCTGTTGGGCGATTGGATCAAGCAAGATTCCTCTTGGAGTATTTTTGTTTTTTCCGGGGTGAAGTCGGAAGTGTTCAAGAGGGTTTTCAAAACATTCTTCGCTGAAATTTCCATCCACTTCTTCACCCGAAGAGTCGTCCATTTCCGAATCGCTTTCTATACGCATTGGCACATTAACGACAAACGCACATCTACTATTTGAAGAAATTGGATAACTCATAGGACCTCTTTTTGGGAAATATTCCTACAAGATCAATTGTTTGTCAAGATTTTGTTAAAAGGAGCGCAAGGCTTTAGCGATTGCCATTTTGGCAACTCGGTAGCCGGCGAAAAAAGAGGCGATGAGAGCGGCGAAGGTGCTTAAGGCTATTGTGTAGAAAACCATGTACCAACCGAATGTAAATGAGACGACAAACTGTCTTGTCATGCCGGGGCCAGGTGGCATGAGAATGCCTTGATCGACAAAAAGCGTGAGAACTGTTGCAGAAAGAGCAATCCCGATCAAACTTCCAATTATTGCAAGAAGAGCACTCTCGATTAAAAAGAGACGCATGATGGAAAAGACCGATTCTCCATTGGCGCGCAAGTTGCCAATTTCCTGTTTCCTCTCTAAGACAGAGGTGGAAACTGTGTTGAAAATTCCTAGAAGGACAATGGCTAAAATGATGATTTGGACTACACCAAACTGCGCTTTTAACCAGTCGACAGAGTGCTGATAAAAAATCTTATCTAAGACAGCAAATGATGTTGCTTCTAAATTAGGAAATCGCAACTCGACGGCTTTTGCAACAGCATCCCAATCTGCTAGATCGCGCAGTTCTAAAGAGATCATCTCTACTCGATTTGTTTTCACAAGGCGCTGAGCAGGGCGCAGTTGAATGCGAAAAACGCGACTATCGAACTCGACAGAGCCCGTATGGAAAATTCCTGTTACAACAAAGCGCGCGTCATTCAGCAATCCTGATGTCGAAGTGGCGACCACTTTTACTGTATCGCCAGGATGTACATCAAGTGAATTTGCCAAACCGCGTCCCAATAAAATGCCGTTGCGCTCCGTTGATAAAAGCTTCCCTTCTTCGACATTCATACTGGTGAAAAATTCTGCTTCCTTTGCTGCTTCGACGCCCTGGCCCATGCCACTTACAGTTGTATTGCCTTTTTTTATTAGCGCAGAAAAACTAACTCTTGGAAAAACCTGCTTTACGCCATCCAAGTCTAGCAAAAAATCTTCCACTTCACCGCTATTAGTAATCCAATAGCGTGTTGGATTTTCATAGACCTTTTCGCGGTACCCTTTTGTGTTGACCTGCCCATAACCGTATTGCGCGTGGATTGTATCTTCTCGATATTGCTCCAAAACACCTGTGATAAATCCATCAAAGGAGAAAAGAGCGCCAGCTCCCATAGCGATAGTGAGCAAAATGGCTAAAGTTCTGCGCAGATTGCGAAAGAGATTGCGGAAGGGGAGGTAGAGCCACATCATACGATTTGTCCATCCTGAATATGAAAATTCATTTCTGAGTGTTTTTCCACCATTGGATCGTGAGTGGAGATAATCATAGAACAGCCGCGTTCACTAACAAGTTTTTGCAATAATTCAACAATTCCTTCGCCAGTCCTTTGATCTAAACTTGCCGTGGGCTCATCGGCAATGATGACATCGGGATTTTTCGCAACAGCCCTTGCAATCGCGACTCGTTGCTTCTGTCCGCCACTTAATTCACTGGGTCGTTTTTTTGCCTGATCGGCAATTCCAACATCATTAAGTGCTGCTAGCGCTCTTTCGCGCGCCTCTTCCTTCTTCAAGCCTTGTGAAAGCAAAAAATACATTACATTTTCTTCGATACTCAAAACAGGGATCAAGTGGAATTGTTGAAAAATGAAACCAATATGGTACTTGCGAATGCGATTCATCTGTTTCTCGTTCATTTCACCCATATCTTCACCGCGAAAGAGTAACTTTCCTTCCTGCACAGGCTCGATTAAACCGAGTAAATGCAAAAATGTTGACTTCCCAGAACCTGATGGACCCGTAAATGTGACAAAAGAACTTGTTGGAATAGAAAGAGATAAGCCTCTGAGCGCCGGAATTTCCTGTTTACCTGCTTTGTATGAAAACTGGAGATCGTTAATTAAGTATAGTTCTTCTTTTTCCAATTAATATTTCTATTTAATGTTAAAACATATAAATAACACATTTCAAATAAACTTGTGTAAAAAAATGAATATTAATAAAATACAGGAATGATTTTCAGAGCAATTTTTTTTATTTTTGTGTTTGCACAGTTTCATATTCGAGGAGAGGACGTGCCGATCTATCTTTTGACAAAAGAGAGGACGGGGACTTCTTGGACACTTTATATAACGCAGGCGTTAACGCAAAAGCGGCTTTATAGTCAGGATGGCTTGCATGAAATATACCAGAGGGATCCGCTTGATGTTGATTATACGTTAAAGCCCATTTGCCGTTGCCATGCGCCAAAACGAATGCCGGAGAATTTAACCGAAAAAGAGGGGGTACTTCTTGTTACTCTTAGAGATTATCATGAAGCGTTGTTTCGAGGGCCAACTGATCAAACATATACAAATCTCTCTGAAATACTTCATGAACTGGAGAGGTACATTGCGGTGATAGAATATTTTGATGCCTTTCCTGAAACACGGCGCAAGATCATTTCTTATGAAAACCTCATGTTAAACCCTGTATCTGAAATCACATCGCTTTTCCACTTTCTGCAGAAACAATCCCTTGTACAGGATGAAACTTCATTGGATAGATTCTTGAGCGAATATCAGAAACATCGGACCTATATGGTTGGGCAATATAATGGAGATTGGAAGTCTTATACAAAAGGTGAGCATGTGCACTTTCACAAAAAAAAGTGTACTATTTGGTTGGCTCTGCAGATCCAGTATTATATCCAGAGTAAACATCCAATAATTTGGAACAAGTATTTCAGTCGTTATAGGCTTAATGAGAATAATCTTTCATACTTTGACAGCAAATAAAAATTCGCTTCTAACTTTGAATTGTTCATGCTATTAGTAAACTGAACAGCCTTTAGGGAATCGTAACTTATGAAGTCTTTTATTTTTTCACTCATTTCCACTTTAAGCACTATCCAGTTATTAGCATGCACAGGAGTGCAAATCTTGGCAGAAGATATGACAAAGGTGAATGGACGAACAGTAGAGTTTGGTGTGCCGCTTGATATGAGCGTTGCTGTTGTCCCTAGAAAATTTGCTTTTGTTGGCAAAACACCTCTTGGAAAAGGGCTCTCATACGAATCAAAATATGCAGCAGCAGGTATCTACTGTTTTGAGGATGCTGTTTTGATGGATGGGGTGAATGAAAAAGGGCTCGTAGCTGCAGCATTTTATTTCCCTGGATACGCTAGTGTCTAGTCCCAAAAGTTCTTCAGCCTAAAACGGCGCCAAATCCACGGGGTTGAACTATTTTAAATCGATCCATATTATTAATATTGAGCGATTTACAATAGCCCAACCGCGAGAGATTTCGCGTAGTTTTAGGTAAAGAACTTTTGGGACTAGACACTAGCTATACGACTGTGACAAAAGAGAATCAAAAAAAAGCGCTATCTCCCATTGATTTTCCCAATTGGATCCTGACTCAATTTGCTACCATTGAAGAAGTAAAAGAAGCGCTAAGTTCAGTTATTATTGCGCCGACAATTTTAAAAAATTGGGGAGCGGCGCCTCCTCCCATGCATTATATTGTTTATGATTCATCGGGTAAGAGCATTGTCATAGAACCATTAGGAGAAAAATTGGTCGTCTATGAAAACAAGCTAGGAGTGATTACCAACTCGCCTAATTTTGATTGGCACCTAACGAACCTTGCCAACTACATAAATTTATCTCCATTCAATGTCACATCATTGCAGCTTGAAAATTTGAAGTTGGAGTCTTTTGGTCAGGGAAGTGGAATGCTTGGTCTTCCTGGTGATTTTACACCTCCGTCAAGGTTCATTCAAGCAGCACTTTTTTCAGCTGCTTCACTTCCACCGAAAAATTCTTTAGAAGCAGTGGCGCAGACCTTTCATATTTTGAACCAATTTGACATTCCGCTTGGAGCGGTTCGTGAAAAGTCACAAGGAAAACTCTCTTTTGATTATACCTTGCTGACATCTGTAAAAAACCAGCAGACGAAAGAGTATTTTTATAAGTCTTATGCAAATCAAGCCATACAATTTGTAGACCTCAACAAATTTGATTTGAATGCAAAGAGGATAAAAAAAATGCATATAGAGGGTAAGCAGGAAATGCACGATGTTTCATCTGCTCTAAATTGATCGGTCTATTCGACGGCGATTTTTATGGAGAACACGGGGATCCATTGCAAGTTCACTCTCGTGTTTTGCAGCTAGCTGCCCGCAGCCCCCACTGATATCTTGTCCTCTGCTATAGCGTATTGGCGCGGGAATTGACCTGTCGCTAAGATATTTTTGAAAGCGACGAAGGCCGCTAGCCGTAGAGGGTTTCATCTCAATTCCAGGAAAGTGATTGATAGGGATCAAATTGACCTTTACTTTGAGTCCCGAGAGATATTTAACAAGTTTTTTTGCTTCTTCAATAGAATCGTTTTTTCCTTCAATAATTACGTACTCAATAGTGATTCCATAGCGTTTATGAGCGGGGTATTCGAGTAGTGCTTTTTTCAGTTCTGCCAAAGGGTATTTTCTGTTGACAGGCATCATTTGACTACGTTTATTGTCATCCGCTTCATGCAGTGAAATGGCTAATCTAACAGGAAGTTCTTTTCCAAGCTTTTGGATATACGGAACGACTCCTGAAGTAGAAACGGTCACTCGATGCATCGAGAGTCCCCAGCCATTTTTATCAACCATAAGCCTGCAGGCTTTGACAACTTCATCGTAATTATCAAGCGGTTCGCCCATTCCCATAAACACCACATTGGTAATTCTGCGATCTTGCAAATTCTCCCGCGCAATGTGAAGTTGGGAGAGGATTTCTCCCGAAGTTAAGTTGCGCTTGAGACCCATCTTTCCTGTCTGGCAAAATGTGCAACCCATGCGACATCCCACTTGGCTGCTAATGCAGAGAGTGACTCGATTATCATAGGGCATAAGCACCATTTCAAATAGATGGCCATCGTGTGTTTCTAATAGAAATTTTTCGCTTGCATCTACGGAAATAAGATGGGAGTTTATTTTCGGAACTTCCCAAGAAAATTCTTTATAAAGAGTTTCGCGAACAGACTTAGAAAGATTTGAGTGTTTTTCTGGGTCAAGAACCCCTTTTTGATGAATCCATTGAACAACCTGCTTGGCAGAAAATGCAGGCAATCCCCGATCACAAAGCCAGCTTTTCCATTCATCGACTGATAAATCGAGAGCGTTAGGTAGGTTTTTTTCGTCCGGTAAAATATTTAAAAGTTGATTTTTCATAAATTATTGATAGGAACCTATCATCCAATAGAGGTTATTATGAGGAATTTTTGAGTTAAAGTCCATTCTCTGTGAAATAGAGTTTGTGTTGTCGTAAAGGATAATTGGACAAAAATTGGGAGCAGGTCAGAATCTATCATCCAAAATTAAACCTTCCTCTCATCGGCATAATCCTTGAAAAGGCTGGGAATCGAAACTATAAAATTATTGAATTTCCACAGCTGAACCATTTTTTTCAAACTTGTGAATCTGGATCTATTTTAGAGTATGGAAACATTGAAGAAACTATTGCACCAGTAGTTTTAGATACTCTATCTGACTGGATTTTTGAAACCACTACTCATCTTTAAAGTTGATTTAAGTTAATAGATACTGGTGTATAGTCCTATAAATTGTTCAAATAAATTAGTGATCTAAAAAAACAGCCGAGAAGCGTAACGCGAAAAAGTTGATGGGGTTGCCCCAGGAATTAGGTTAGCGCACTGAGAAATTGGGGAGGGAGGGGTGAGATTTGGCTTTAAGTGACGCCGTGCAGCTCCAAGAGGAGCTGTGCAAGGAGGGCAAAGTCAAAGATTGCAATTTTTTATTCAATATTTCCTGAAGGAACTAGATGGGGTTGCCCCAAGAGTTAAGTATCCGCACAGGAAAATTGGTCAGAAAGCAGTAAGATTTGCATTTAACTGACGCAGTGCGGCTCCAAGGGGAGCCGGACAAGGAAGGCAAATGCGAAGATTGCAGCTTTCTGTGCCAGTTTTTCCTGCTGAGACTTAACGATTGGGGCAAGTAGGACTTGAACCTACGACCAACGGATTATGAGTCCGCTGCTCTAACCGACTGAGCTATTGCCCCGAATGGGTAATGATAACGTGAATGTGTTTCCTAATCAAGTCTGGTTATTGTAATAACGAGAGCTTCATTTGCTTTATAGTAGGAGCAGTTGGGGGAGGGTGTGATGGGGATGCGTTTTTCTTCGTAGTGGAGGTGGGGGTTTTCGATGATCGCTTTTGTGAATTTGGGGTCGTTGAACTTGCTTGTGGGGTCTTCAAGAAAGCAGGAAATTTTTGAGCCTTTGTGGGTGTGGTGATCGAGGCACAATTTAAGGAAGGTGAAGAAGCGGTCGTGAGAGGAGCGGAATGGGCAGGGTTCTTGTTGGTATTCACTTTGAGAATCTGCTGTTATGAGTTCTTCTTTTATGAGGCGATCAAGAATTTGGGTGTATTGGTCGGAGGTAATTTGCTTGCGTCCTAGCAGATCGGTAAAGAATTTCAGGAAGTGTGCGGGGTCGACGAGGCGGTTTTTGGACATTTTAGTGAAGAAAAAATCGAGGTCTTGGTCGGAGTAAGCTTGGGTTTGCAGTTCTGTGAACTGGGTGTTTACTGTGGAGAGGAGGTTTTTACCATTAGATAAGATAGGGATAGCGCGCGTTTGGTCTTTTTTCATTGCCGCTACTTCTTTTTCACTTTCTAAGGGATAGTCGTCAAAAAATATGGTATCAAAAATTCCGAGGTTTTTTAGAGCATTTTGCCATGTATCATGAATAAGGGTGACGTTGAGGTGTTTTTCTGCCCATGTTTTTGCTTGAGCGATTACGGTGGGGTGGTACTCGATAATGGTGTGGGAATCAATGGGATAGGTTTGAAATTTGTTTGCGCTATATCCACAGCCAAATCCTATTTCTAAGACACTGCCTGTAGGATTTAATGCTTCAACACACGCTTCCATGTAAGGACGCTCCCACTCCATCATGACTTGAAATTTTCCGTCCTTAAGTAGCAGTTCTTTACCTTCTTGGTCTTTTGTAAATTCTAGTGTGCAAGGTTCTGATTCCATGTGTTTTAGTTTAACCTTTGTTTCTTTTTGGTTCTAGAAATTTTTTTTGCATAAAAAATATAAATCAAAGTATACAAAAAATTGTACAATAGTATAATTATATGCGACGAATTGGTTTTGTTTTATTATTAACTGTAGCTGTTTCAGCTTC
The DNA here is from genome assembly GCA_021772235.1 of Chlamydiota bacterium. Taxonomy (GTDB): domain Bacteria; phylum Chlamydiota; class Chlamydiia; order Chlamydiales; family JAJFMI01; genus Algichlamydia. Next base: position 1,799 of record JAJFMI010000015.1, on the reverse strand, counting down.
TCTTCCTATCCTTGATCTGAAGGAGGGAGAGGTCATTTCTCTTGTGAATGGGAGGAATGGTTCTTTCTCGCGTACAGATAGTGTTCCCCAAGAGCATCTTGATGAGCAGAGCGATGCTTATTTAGAAGGGTATATTCAGGCGATGATTGATGCGACTTATTATGAGATGCATGTTCTTGTCTACGTAAATGATCGCAAGGTAATTCTCTATAATCTTCCTGATAACATCATGTTGAAGAATAGTATTATTAGTTTTGTTCAAGAGGTTCCTGAGGTGGAGTCTGTTGAGTCGGCAGAAGTGTTGCCTGCTGATATCAAGCTTGAAATCGAGGAGACTACTGTTCGCACGCAATTGCATGGTGTCTGGTTTCCACAAAATACGGTGCTTTTTCAGCCAATCCTTGGAGATCCGTGGGAACCGATGTACTCTGTCTCTTATCGTTGGGGTGATTTCCTAGGTGCAAAAGCAATTGCAGTCTCCTATGGTGATGACTTTCCAATTTTTCGCTGGTTTGATGTTTGGAAGTGGCATGGTGATTTACAATTTGGGATTACGGCTGGGGTCTGGTCTGTTTTCAAGATGAATGCGCAAACGGGTGATGCATTTTCTGAACTTGTCAATACGGACTACTTGATTGGTCCAACGCTCTCTTATGCTGTGGATAAATGGGCGTTTCGCTTTCGTCTCTATCATATCTCTTCGCATCTTGGTGATGAGTTTATGTTCAACCATCCCAATTTTGATCGTGTGAATCCCAGTATGGAGGCGATCGACTTTTTCACTTCTTGCCAATTAACTGATGCGATCCGCTTTTATTTTGGTCCTGGTTGGGTTTTTCATAGCGATGACTCTTTCAAGATTGATCCTTTTTATGTTGAATATGGCTCGGAAATGCGCTTTTTTAAGCACAAATATTTTTACCATCAGCTCTATGGCAACATGCTCTTCTTTGTGAACTTCCGCAACTGGCAAGAAAACGACTGGGAATTTGATAGTACGGTCTTTTTCGGTTACGAGTTTTCCAAGATGCAGGGTGTGGGGCGAAAGATTCGGATCGGTGCGCTCTATCATAATGGCTATTCTGAAGGGCAGTTCTTCAACAAGCGGACGGGATATGTTGCTTTGAAGCTCTCCTGGGGCTTCTAAAAAAATAAGTGTATATATTCTGATTTCCTTCTCAGTAATGGGTGAAAAGGGAAAAAACTCGTTATTCAGATATATTGTTTTATCTTTATTCGTATTTGAGTTAAAATTGGTATTCATTAACTTAATTTAGGAAATAAATGGATCCAATACGACCACAAGCCCCTCAAAATGAGGAGGTTTACCAAAATCAGCCTGATCAAGAAAATCTTCTAGAGCGATTAGGAGGGGTTTTAGACCGCATTCGAAATGAAGGTGCAAATGGATTGGAGAGGCCAACTCTACTACCCCCTCCAAAAAATAAGGAGGAGAGAATCAGGTGGATACTCCAAAAGTTTCCAGGATTGTCTTCAGAAGAAATGGCTTTGCAAAGAGAGTTGAAAAAAAACCGTCCTGAGGATCCTATTTCTGCAACTGAGCGGCTGCGGCTCTTATATCAACTTATGGAGAAAAATCCACTTGATGTAGAAGCTAAACTCGAATATTGCGGACTACTGATACAAGTTCAAAACGCGAGAAGAGAGCTTGGATTATACAATGAAGCAAATTTCCCGGTTGAAAAACTAATTTCTGTTTTAAAGAGCATTCTTCGATTGAGGCCTAATGATGTAGAAGCTAAGCGTTGTTTATCTCTTCAATTTCGTCATAGAGGTGA
>JAJFMI010000140.1 GCA_021772235.1 Chlamydiota bacterium | reverse complement strand
ATCACTGGCCTGACCCTTGCCTCCATCCACAATCTCCACTATATGGTCGAGCTGATGAAAGATTACCGCCAGCAGATTATGGAAGACATAATTTAAAACACCTGTTAAAATGGTCCCATGATTGCCATCGGACTTTCCATAATTCTATTCGCTATCTGGTCTCTTAGCTTCCCTTTGGGCAAGTACGCTCTAGAATTTTGCCCCCCTATCTTCCTAACAGCCTTTAGGATGCTGCTTGGTTCGGCCATGATTTATATCATTCTTTTTTTTACCGACCGTAAATCATTCCGCATCACTAAACAACAATTTCTCTCTTTATTTCTGCTAGGGTTTTTTAGCATTTACATAACGAATATTTTAGAATACTGGGGCCTCGTCCATTTAACAGCTGGAAAAGCCTGCTTTATCTACAGCCTCTCCCCATTTTTCACCGCCTTTTTCTCTTATCTGCACTTCAAAGAAAAGATGAATCTACGCAAATGGATTGGGATGATCGTTGGATTTTGCGGCATTATTCCAGTCCTGCTCACACAAACAGGCTCTGAAGGATTTTTAAAGGCGTTCGGATTTATCAGCTGGCCAGAACTAGCAATCATTGGTGCCGTACTCTTTTCCGTCTACGGCTGGGTACTTTTACGGATGTCTGTCAAAGAAGATTCCGTCTCCCCGCTTATGGCAAATGCGACCAGCATGCTGATTGGCGGCTCGATGGCTTTAGGTCACTCTTTTCTTGTAGAAGATTGGAATCCCACTCCTATTCTTGCAGGAAGCTTCTGGCCGCTTGCAAAAGTCATAGCACTTTCTGCAGTTCTTTCCAACGTAATCGGCTACAATCTCTATGGCTACCTTTTGAAAAAGCTGACCGCCACATTTCTCTCATTTGTTGGATTACTCAGCCCGATTTTCGCCTCAATTGCCAGCTGGCTTATCTTAGGCGAGAGTTTTTCTCCCCCGATTATCATCGCTACATCGATTATTGGCACAGGCCTCTACCTTGTCTATAAGGCAGAACTTGGCCAAGGCTATATCGTCTCTAAAAATGTCGCAAACCCGACTGAATTGCAGACTTAATTAATTTAGAAGAAGTACGTCCTACTTTTGATTCTTCGGCAAAGCAATCCCATTCAGACACAGCCGCAATTGTTTCATCTATTATTTCACACGCTTCGTCTTTTTTGATATCAGCAATTTCTGCGAGTTTAAGAAGATGTTGCAACCCTGGATTTTTCCCTTCTCCCATCACCATTGTACTATGTTCCCCTCCTGGGCCAGAAGAAAATGTTAAATCATAGGAAGGAGAAACGATCCACTTCCCCTTCTTATCCATAAGAAAGGAAAAATTCTTCGAGTGATCGTCCCGATTATGACTGAGCACATTAAAAACAGCGGCTCGAAATTGCTTTTTGCATTCACGAACATCACGCGTTAAAAACAGAGTCGCTTTCATAATCGTTTCGTAGTCAAGTGAAGGAATGCGGTGATCAGCATGCAGTAAACCACTCATTGAATGCATATGAATCGGCTTTCCCTTTTCTCGATCAAATCGCTTCACACCGAAAAATCCAATGGTTTTTCGAGAGGGGAATAATTTTGCATTTGGCACATCAACTTTAGCTTTAACCGCCATCAAGTGATAAGCATATTCGATGCTGCTAATATCACTTGGGTCAATTGATGATCTGAATTTTACAATCCAATCATCTTCTCTGTTCCGAATCAATATTTTTGGCCGAGCCCCCGCAGAAGAGCCGCCTAAACGTAATAGATCGTCAATATAACGATCGTCGTCTTCATCCTGGAATTTTTTTATTTCGTCAGCAATTTTATCTAAATCTTTTGGGGAGAAGCTTTTTCCATCGGGGTTTTCTGGTTCAAATTGCAATGCTCCCATACCGTGTTTTCCCACAAAACAAAGACGATCAAGTGGAGAAAACCCTCCAGGGTTGTAGCCTAAATTCATTAGCTTTCGATCAAGTAATAATCGCCCCCATCCATCTGGAAGAGAGTCGTTGAAAATACCGAATAAACCTTCATAAAGAAAATCATTTGTAGAAATTACTCCTGGCTGCAACTTCAATTTAAATGGTGATAACTCTAAGCCCTGTTTCAGAAATTCCCGATCATATTCAAAAAAAATTTTGTGATTTTTAACAGCAAGCCTTCCCATGAGTATTCTGTTGCTACCACCAGCATAAAATACTCGTACAAGATTGACTTTTTCAAACTTCACTTTCTCCCCCTTTTTCGTGAAGTATCTTTTAATACCTCGTCCAAAGAAGAAAAATTCGCTTCATTATTTTCTGCAAAAAGGATTTTAAAATCATCGAAAGCTTCCAGCACAACAGATAATTTAAGAAGAGATAGTAAAGAAATTTGACCAGTACGCTCAAAATTTCTTAACGTGCTGTGACTCACACCAGAACGGTCTGAAAGAGTTTTTTGGCTCATATTTAATGCTAATCGCCTTTCTCTTAACTGTTTAGATATATATACTGTCATTTCTTCAGGAGTAATCAATTTAAAAGACACTATAACACCTATTATGAGCTAAATAGCCCTACAAAGAACATTATAACACCTTTTATCGAAATTGTATAGTGGAGAAGAAAAGTATGCGGTTACCTAGACTCGAACTAGGGACCTCAACATTATCAGTGTTGCGCTCTAACCAACTGAGCTATAACCGCATAACGGATTCTCTGAATAACTCAGACTTTTCGAGAAGACCTCGAAAAGAGTAGTTATCCAGTAAATCCTTTGAAAAGTGGAGGCTAGGAGAGTCGAACTCCTGACCTTCTGAATGCAAATCAGACGCTCTACCAACTGAGCTAAGCCCCCATCCATAGGATGCTCCCATCATACTACAGCTAATGTTTTTCGATCAAAAGAAAAAGAAATTATCCTATAAGTAGGAGTAAGGAGTGAGTTATGAGTGCTGGGAAAAATGTCAAAGATTTAAAAAAAGTAGGCAAACTGTACGAGTATCGCGGAAGACTTTGGGAGCTCAACAAGCCCGTAAAATCCGATGCAAAGAGTAAGAAAATGATGGTATTGGCTACAAAGATAGTAGATGGCGAAAAGCGTGTAAAATTGGTGCATTTTGGTGCTGTTGGTTACGGCCATAATTATAGCGCTGAAGCGAAGAAAAATTATTTATCTCGAAGCGCGGGTATTCGAAATAAAGCTGGTGAGCTTACAAAAAATGATCCTTGGAGCGCGAATTACTGGGCGCGCAAAATTTTATGGCCAGCACGCAAACCACCTACCGGCCCAAAAAAAACGTAATATTCTGTTACAATCTGCCATATGGACGAGTTACTATTAACCGAAAAGAAAAAATATGAAAAGATTTGGCAGGACAAGCGTTATCGGTCGAGCTCCCCTGGCTATAAGCTCGCCCATCTCTTTTTTCTTTTCGCTAAACAGGTACGGGGCGATTCGATCACTGATTTTGGTTGTGGCACAGGCCGCGCCGCTTTGCGCTTTTTGGGCCGCGGCATGGATGTCCAACTTGTCGATATTACGAAATCTGCTCTAGATGAATCGATCAAAACGCTTGCCCATATCGATAAGCGAGTGCAGTTTGTTGAGGCTTCGGTTTGGGATTTACCCCAGGAAGTTGCGACTACGGATTGGATTTATTCTGCCGATCTTTTAGAACACCTACCTGAAGAGAAAATCGATAGCGCGTTTAAATGCATGGCAAGCCGTACGAAAAAAGGCGGGATGCTACAGATCTATTTGGAAGAGGAGCCTTTTGGTGAGCTGATTGGTGAAACATTGCACCTTACATTAAAATCACGGCAGTGGTGGATTGATAAGGTAGCCCAGTATTGGGAAATTGTCCTGGTCTCACCTGAGGCTGCCGATCATGTGCGCTTTTGTATTTTTGTAGGGAAGCCAAATGAAAATTGTTGAGCTAGAAAATGGGCCGTTTAAGGCAAAGTTCGCGCCCGAGTGTGGCATGAACTTGCTAAGCTTTTCACGCGATGGAGTAGAGGTTATTGATCAAAAGACAAAAGAGCTTTTTGAGCAACGCTTTGCAGGTCTCGGCGCCCTAATTGGACCCCATTTTCATCATCGAGAGGCTTTTGAAATTCCAACCGATTTCGATGTCGCGCCTTTTCCACACATTCAGAGAATTAAAACGGCCGAGCCTTTTTCTCACGGCATCGCACGCTATGTCCCCTGGAAATATGAGTCTTGCTCAACACAAATTAAAGCCGTCTTAAAATCTTCAGACGAGGTGGCAGGAATTCCGCTACGCAAGTTAGAGGGTTTTGATTTTGAAATGCACTTAGAGGCAACAATGATGCCTTGGGGTCTGCTCTTTCACTATTCTGTAGAGAGCGAAAAACCTTCTGTTATCGGTTTTCATACCTATTACGCTTTGGATGACGCTCCCGCAGTAGTTGTGACCGATGATAAAAAAGAGATCTCTATTAAAGGCGCTTTTGATACCAACTTCCATCCTGCAGATCCGCTGATTGAAAATCGCATCCTGCTCAACACCAAGAACTACTCGCTCCATCTTTTCTATGAATGCCCTTCTCAAGAAAACTCCTGGCAGCTCTTTCATCCTGAAGGTGCTAGTTATGTCTGTATCGAACCTCTTTCTGCTAAAAACCCCCGCAAACCAGTTAATTGTTCTTCACAACTGGAAGTCAAACTAGAGATATATTAGTTTTTTCTTTAATGTGCAGTTATGGAGAAAAAGCGTATTGTCATCTTGGGTGGCGGCTTTGGCGGGGTCTATACTGCCATGCGGCTTGAAAAGCTGCTAAAGAAATTGCCCGAATGGGAAATTGTCCTCGTAAATCGAGAAAACTACTTTGTCTATCAGCCGATGTTGCCTGAGGTTGTTGGGGGCTCTCTTGGTATTTTTGATACCGTCAGCTCATTGCGCAAACTGCTTCCCAAAACAAAAATCTTTGTTCGTGAGATCGACCAAATCGACACGCAAAACAAAAAAATTATCTTAGCGCCACAATTCACTCATAAACCTTATGAACTTTCCTACGACCATTTGGTTTTTACTCTCGGTACTGTAACAGATTTTCGTGGAATGACCGGTATTCATGAGCACGCTCTTCCTTTTAAGAATTTGGCGGACGCTTTGCGTATTCGCAATCATATGATCGATGCGATCGATGCTGCAGCAATTGAAACAGACCCTGAAATGAAAAAACGTCTCATGACATTTGTTGTTGGTGGAGGCGGTTTTTCTGGAACGGAAGTTGTGGCCGAGATGAATGACTTTGCGCGACTTTTGATAAAAAAAACACCCAGCTTAAAGAAAGAAGACCTACGCGTTGTCCTCATTCACAGCAAAGATCGATTGATGGATCGCGAGCTCAGCCCTTCTCTTGGTGAATATGCGGGGAAAATTTTGCAAAAGCGTGGGGTGGAAATTCGCTTTGGCGAGCACTTAGCATCAGCAACACCGCAAGAAGCGATTTTAAAATCGGGCGAGCGCATTCCTTCAAAAACCATCGTCTCTTCTGTCCCCTCCTCCCCCAATCCTCTTATCGAAGGACTCGATCTGCCACAAGAGCGTGGCCGCGTAAAATCTGATCTCACATTTCAAGTTGAGGGAAGCGATCATCTCTGGGCTTTGGGCGATTGCGCCTCTACACCTCATCCTTCAGGAGAAGGAGTCTGCCCCCCGACAGCACAATTTGCCATGCGGGCGGGAAAAGTTGCAGCGGATAATATTGTGGCTGCTATTCAAGACAAACCGAAAAAGAAGTTTGGTTTTAAGGGCATGGGAATGCTCGGTGCCTTAGGGCACAGATGCGCTGTTGCAGAACTCTTTGGCAAAATCAAATTCTCCGGCATCCTTGCTTGGTTTTTCTGGAGAGCTGTCTATTGGACAAAACTGCCTGGTGCAGACCGAAAATGTAAAGTCGCTTTTTCCTGGCTGCTCGATACGATTTTCCCCGCAGAAGCCGTGCAACTAAAAATCGCACCGACATCAGGAATTGCACCGCTGCATTTTGAACCAGGTGAAATCATCTTTAACGAAGGTGATATTGGCGATTATCTCTACATCATTGTGAATGGAACAGTGGATGTGCTTAAAGGCGCGGATCAAAAAGTTGCGGAGCTCACCAAAGGAAAATACTTTGGTGAAATGGCACTTTTGAATCAGCGTACGCGTTCGGCAACCGTAAAAGCTCAAACTCCTGTTGATCTTCTCGCACTGCGAAAAAATGATTTTGGTCTGTTGATTGCAAACTTCCAAGAGTTGCGCCAAACAATTGAAGCGACTGAAGCTGAAAGATCTAAATAACTAATTATTTTTTAGAAAGTATTCCGCTCATTTAAGAACTTTCACGTTCAAGGAACTTGGCAGCATCGAAGTTTTTGTACTTGATTGCAACTGCAAGTGGTGTCAAACCATCCTTATCTGTGATTTCTAATGAGGCTTCGTACTTAACGAGCAGTTTGATCTTTTCTAGGTTACATCCGATGGATGGCAACTCTGAAAGTAAAGGCTCATAAGAGACTACTCCGTCTTCAATACCATTTTTACAAGCTAAATGAAGAGCTGTCTCCCCTTTTTCATTTTGTGAATCCAGGTCAAAACCATATATAGCTAGGTGTCTCATTTTATCTAGAGTGTTTTTCTTTGGCACCAATAGATGCAAAAAAGTATTTCCCGCCTCATCCAGCTGAACGAAATCCTTAGCTCTTTGCACGACAATCGAAAATACACTCGGTTTCATTTGACATAAGTCATGGAAAGTAAAATCCATTTCCACTCCACTACGAGGAACTAGCGCTCGAAGTGACTTATCGTATTCGTATAGCATTGCAGTTTTAAAAGCCGTTTTCCCTGCCTTATCTAATAAATTTGGTTTGATATTAGGATTATCTAAAAGAGCAGATGTAATTTTACGTTTATTCATCTTGACTGCACAATGTAAAGGCGTATTACCTGAAGAATCTTTAATATTCACATCAACCCTTTTATGCCCAGCAAATATCGTAACTCTTTCTAAAATGCCAGAACTTACTGCAGAGTGCAAAAGAGATTTACCTCTACTATCTAAAAAATTGGGGTTAAAATCTGGGTCATTCAACAAATCCCTGTAAATAGCCCACTCATTCGATGCAGTGTGTGTTTCGTTAGTTATTGTCATGTTGTTAATTCCTTGTTTTTTGCAGCACACTGTAACACCAAACGTGGTTTTTTTCCAAACAAGATTAATTTTTATCTAAAAATTCTGCGGAAGACTTTTTCTCTTTAGACATTTTTATTAGAGAAAAAACTGAGCCAATGAGAATCAAAATAATTCCAATTACAGAGACATAATCGAGAAATTGCTTGCCCATCCACCAGTCGAATATGGCAGCAAAAATCACCGTCGAATAGAGAAGTGAAGCAACTTTATACGCTTTTGCTCTCTGATAGGCTTTTGTCATCATCAATTGATAGAACGTGGCAACAAAACCAATTCCAAGCATCATCCAAACTTGCTGCATATTGAGTTTTTGCCAAACACCGACAACTGGCAATGCAGTAATCGGTAGAGAAAGAAGCAGGTAATAAAAGAGGATTTTTTCAGAAGACTCAGTTTTTGTCATACGTCGTATTGAGATAAATGCAATCGCTCCAAAAAGACCGGCAGCAAGCCCCACAAGAGTAGCTGTATCAAAGACGCGTTCTGTTGGTTTTAAGATGAGCAAGACGCCTAAAAATCCGATGATGAGCCCGAACCAGACATTTTTAGACCAGCGTTTCCCCCGCCACAAATAAGCCACAATAGGCAAAAAGAGCGGACGTGTATAGCTGAGCAAAATGGCGTCAACAAGCGGTAACTTGGCAATCGCATAAAAAAGGCAGTAAGTGGCAGCAAGACTAGAGAACGCCCGTACAAGATAAAGAGGAAAACGTCTCGTATGATAAGATTTCTTTCTTCCCATGTTCATCTTGATGAAAAAGACAGGCGTAAAAAGGAGGAGAGAAAAGAGCTGGCGATAGAAAACTACGACTTCATTAGGCAGAGTTTGCTCGCTCACTTTGACAAGTACACCCATAGTGGTATAGAAAAACGCTGCAAGCAGCGAGTACAAAATAGCAAGGCCCATATGATCTTTATGCATACTGTTTATATAACTAATCCCATGTTTTAAATTAAATAAAGTTTTTAATTTAATTGTGGTTTTTTCTGTGTACTTATTTTATCAAGAATGTTATTATTTTTAATAAAATAACAGGTGATATAAAATGTTTACCAAAGCAATTGATTCAATTAATTTATATAAAGAACCGTTAGTAAGAAGCGCTTCTATTGCACTCCCATTCGCGCCCCTTCTATCCCCTTCTGTTGGAAAATCACTCTCTCTTTGCTCTGACTGCTCTGACCTCACCGATGAAGTAAATAATTTAATTGAAAACGAAGGAAGCCTTCAAGATAACGTAAAATCATTATTTGAATTAGCCAGAGCTCTTTCCTCGATCGCTTCTACATTGACCAATTTCACTGCTGGTATTTATGCATTTGCCGCCTTGGATCTCGCTACCAGTTCGGTCAATACACTCTCCGAGTTAGCTAACCACGAGTATAAAAAATCTTTTAGTGAGCTCTTCAAGACGGTTGAAAACGCTCTCTATCTTTCGCTACTTGTTACAAAATCTAAGCATATAAAAGTAGCCTCTCTTGTAACGGTAGCTGCGCGACAATTCTATTCTGCTCATGCTGATTGGGAAAACGCTCGAATCCCAGAAGCTATTGCCAAAACTGCAATGGGCGGAATACGGGGTTATCAAGCTTATCAAACAATGCCACGCGCAAAAAACAAAAAGTGTGCAAAGCCGATCATGAATCCCTCTCCTGTTTCTGGAAGTGAAAACCCTCTTGCCATGAATTTTGTTGAAGGGGAAGAAAAACACTACCAAGCAGTAGCGTGCTTTTCAACTAGCTGTCTCAATCACGAGAAAAGAGAAACGAGCTACTTTAGCTTAAAAGTCGAATCTGTTGATCAAGACAATATTGCAAAAATTCGGTATGCAATCGGAAGTCCTTCTGAATCAAAAGAGGTGGGAGAAATTCGTGTGGATCAGTTTGGGAATATTCAAGAGACACAAGGGAACCTCTCTGAATCGAGAAAAACAATTCTATCGCGAATTTTCTTTTCTAGACCCTCTTCAATGCAAGATGCTGAAAGGGGCTGGGATTCCAAATCTCTACCTGATGACCAAACAGGACACTACTCCCTCACAAAACAAGGAACTTTTGAAGGAAAGCACGAAATTAAATGTATCGTAGAAAAGAATACTTCTTCACGTGTTGGAAGTAATTTCTCTCCTGGATTCACATCTATTAAGGGCGGAAACACAAGAGTTCAAATTGATAATGATGGGTGGGTAGAATCTTCTCATCTGAATTTTCCGAAAACTAGATTTCAGATAATTATCGATCAAATCAAGCAGCCTTTTCTTCCCGCAAAAAGTATGTACCTCTCTTTTCAAAAGAACATTACACATAAATACAATCTCCTAATTGATCGTGTATTTTCTAGAAAAATTGTCAAAAAACAATCCCAAAAAAGTGAAAAATGGTCACTCACTTTTCATATTAAAAATGTTGCAGATGACAAAACTTCAGCGTCAATCTCTTTTACAGCGGAAAAAAGGAGCTCTCCATTAAAACCTATTCAGGGATCCTTTCATGTAAATGAGCAAGGCGCCATAAGCGAACTTAATCACGATCATGATGAAAAAAGACCTTTTATCATTGAGCATCTCAACTCGCTGTTTTGTCCTAGACCTCCCTCGGATACGAGTAAATTTAATGGATGGGTGCAGAAAGGAGCTTCACGAATACAAACTACTTTTGCTCCCCACTCTTCCGAAACTTATCTTTCTGATGAAGAGATGCAAAGAGAGTTCCCACGTGATGGACATAAAAACTTTAAATCAATAGGCGCTCATAAAATCCAGACAGACGGCGGGGCGAATCCAAAGGAAAAAGGAGCTCTATCACTGCGCTCAAAAGATGGTTGGGCCGAAAAGGCAACCCGCACTTTCCGCACAAATGATTCAAGCTCCGAAGTCGCCGTGAAGATCACTTATCAGCATGAGTGAATCTACTTCTCAAGCGAATCAATCAATATTTCGATTTGTGCTTGGGCTTTTCCAGGTTCTGTTTTTCCATCTCCCCAAGCCAAACTCAATGCTGAATTATTCAAGCTTGTAGCAATCTTCATTGTTTGATCTGAATAGACTCCTGATGAGGTAATCGTAACCGTTACAGCATCGATTATCCCCCATGCAGCGTCATAATTACCATCCTTAATCTCATCGCTCGCCTTACCCAAAGAAGAGACCAAAAAACCTGTGAGATCAGAAGTTGAGATTGTCGGGGCAACAACAGCCATTTTCGCTAAATCCCCTTTTACTTTGTCAAAGTTCTCTTCCGAAGGATCAGAACTCAAAGCTTTTACATCTGGAATGAATTGATTTTGGCAGACCTCATCCATTGCTCCTCCCACTTGAGCTGAAAGCCCAACAATAAAACCGACCTCTGCTCCGATTGCGATTTTATCTGGCGTGCCATCAGAATCCATTAATCCTGATGAAAATTGAGCGGCAAACTGCCCCATTACCTTAGAAAGGTTGACCTCGCCTGGTTGACTACTCCCATGATCTCCAATATTGGATGTTGGGTTTGATGGGCCTGTTGGTGTTACATCTGACATAAAATCCTCCGAATAGATATGTTACCCCCTCTGAAAGGGATCCTTTTCGCGATCTATTTAATTTCATCGAAAACCCCTCACTTCATAAGATAAACTGGGAATAACTAGTTATACTATTATTAAATCATAATTTAAGTTATTAATTAAGTAATTTATTGAAAATATATTCCAGATAGGTAATTATGTAACTATATGAAAGTATTGATCACAGGTTCAACAGGTTATATCGGAAAACGATTGCTACCAAAATTGCTTGAAGAGGGCCACGAAGTGATCTGTTTAACACACTCGCCTGAACGCCTGCAGCTCTCTGATGAACTGGAAAAAAATAGACCAATGGGGTCAATTTAAATAGTTTTTGTGATATTTTCTTTTTCTAATAGAAATAAAAAGCGTTTATACTTTGTGAGGTTTTTTTCTCGCTTAGCCCAAGCTTTGATTTCTTTAAGATCAACCGATGTTTCTAAACATACTTGAACTGCTTGAGTTAGTGATTCTTGATCATCCCAATGAAAGTAGCTAGCTAGACGATCCTTCACACAGTCTTCCGGTCTAAGTAGCTGTACTTTACCCAATGTTGTATCATATTCAACAAAGGAATCTAAAAGTTCATCACCAACAGCAATCGGTGTGGGAACAAATTCTATGACCCATTTGCACTCCTCATGCTTGAAATATTTACCCCGATTCGTAAATCCCAAGCATTTAAGTGCTTTTCCTAAAGATGCAATATCTTCATAAGTGGCAAAGTCTAAATCATATGAAAGATAACGTTCTTTAGAATAAATTGTAACACAAGCACCACCAACAAGTACTACATTAATTTTTTGTCTCTTCAACTCAGAAGAGATGTACCCTGCAAAATCTTTAAGAGAAATATTTGAGAGATCAATTTTACTCATCACGCATTGGGGGTTTTTCTCGTCTTCTTGGACGAGTACGTTTTATTGGACAATAATATTTTCTTATTTGCTCTTCAGGTAATGTGGAATAAGCTTTTTTTAGTAACTGCTTAAGCTCTTTAAGAAAAAAATAGCGGGGGTTGAATTGATATAAAAGTGTCTTTCCGACTTTTTGATGCACGAGAATTCCACCATTCTCAAGACGATCAAGAGCCTTCTGAACGCTATACAGATGAAGGCTAAACACTTCTTTTATCTGTGTAGGATACCCCTTCTCATTAGCAATAAGATAGAAAAGTATTTTCTCATAAATGGGTTTACCAAAAATAGCTTCGAGCATAATCAACCAACTTTATTAGCTTTATAACCAATATTATTGGTGTTTGTCAAGGATGGATTTTTTTATTGCTACAATGAAAAAATAAGATTAAGATGATGTCGATGAGGGTATTGATTACAGGTTCAACAGGTTACATCGGAAAGAGATTGCTCCCAAAACTGCTTGAAGAAGGCCACGATGTGATTTGTTTAGCTCGCTCTCCTGAACGCCTGCAGCTCTCTGAAGAACTGGCAAAAAAAGTGACTGTCATCAAGGGGGACTTGACTCGTCTAGACTCTTTTGTTTTCCCTAAGGATCTTGATGCTGCCTACTATCTTGTGCATTCAATGGCGGCGGGAAAAAAAAACTTCCATGAGATTGATCAATTCTCTGCAAAAAACTTTGTTACAGCTATTGAAAAGACTGATGCTAAGCAGATTATCTATTTGGGTGGCATTGCTCACGACAAAAAACTCTCAGCCCATCTCTCTTCAAGAAAAAAAGTGGAGGAGATTTTAGAAAAAAGCAAGGTGGCCCTCACAGCTCTACGTTCTGGTATTATTATTGGTTCTGGTAGCGCTTCTTTTGAAATCATTCGCGATTTAACGGAAAAGCTTCCTGTGATGGTTACACCCAGTTGGATTTGCCAATCTTGTCAACCGATTGCCATTCACGATGTGATTGATTATTTGCTTCAAGTGCTTGGAAATGAGAAGTGCTTGCATAAAAACTTTGAGATCGGCGGCCCTGAGGTTATGCGTTATAAAGATGCGATTTATCGTTATGCAAAATTCCGCAAATTGCGCCGTTTTATCATCACTCTCCCTGTTTTAACTCCTTATCTTTCTGC
>JAJFMI010000139.1 GCA_021772235.1 Chlamydiota bacterium | reverse complement strand
GAAGAGATGGAAGAGCTATTTGGCCCCAATATTATGGGCAACCTCGACAAACTGAACCTCACCTACGAAGAAGCCAAAAAGTACATCCACGAACAACTTGTAGTTCGCAGGTTAACAGGCTACTTCGTCCACTCAAAAGCGAGGCAAGATGTCGGCCCACAAAAAATTAAAGACGCCTACCTTTCAGAGCTTGGGAAAAGCGGAAGTGATGACCTATATACCTATCAAGTACTCTCTGTCACAGGTGACGACGAAAAACTTTGCGAAGAAGCCGCCCAACGTGCCTCTTCCCTACTTGCGGCTGGAATCACAGGATTGAAAGATACGGCTAGCACACTGAAAGAAGAATTTGAAGGTGTAACAATACGCGTTGGAAAAGATTACATTGTCGAGAGTTCTAAGCTCTCACCTAAGCACCAACAAGTTTTAGCCTCTTTAGATATTGGCCAAGTTAGCATGCCGGAAAACCAAAAATCCCAAGCAAATCCTAAAGGAGTCTGGAGACTTTTCCATCTGAAAGATCACATTGAAAAACAAGCAATCGCTTTTTCTGAAAAAGAAGAAGAAATTGAAAACAAACTTTTGCGCAAACGCCTAGACATACACCAAGCAAACTTCACGGCAAAGCTTCGCCAAAAGTACAATTTCTCAGATGAAGAGATCAAGAAAAACGTACCAGAAAATTATCAGCCCTTTTTAATAAAATAAATGAAACTCTTCGAGTTTTTAGAAGAGGGCGGTTACGCTCCTAAAAAAAGCCTGTCGCAAAATTTTCTTACTGATCCCAACATCCTGCGTAAAATCATCAAAACTGCCGAGGTCAACGAAAATGACCTCGTAGTAGAAATTGGCGCTGGCCCAGGCGCTCTTACAGAACCCCTTTTAGCAACAGGCGCAAAAGTCATCGCCATCGAAATCGACAGACGCTTTGCAAATGAACTCCCCCGACTGAACAACGGCAATTTAGAAGTTCTCGAGGCAGATATCCTTGAAGTCAACTTTGCTGAACTTCTTAAAAATAGAGGACCATCAAAAATTGTCGCCAACCTCCCCTTTCATCTCACATCGCCAATTCTTGGAAAAATTCTACCTCACAAAGAACTCTTTTCATCAAGTACCATCGTTGTACAAAAAGAAGTTGCGGATCGCATGTGTGGCGGTGTGCGCACAAAAAACTACAGCACTCTCACCCTCTTTATCCAGTTTTATACTGAAATCACAGCGCGTTTTGAAGTCTCACGCAACTGCTTTTATCCCAGACCCAATATCGACTCATCCGTCGTCCGTTTCGATCTAAAAACCCCACCCAACATTGATAAAGAAAAGCTTTTTTCTATCATTCACACTGCATTTCAGCAACGCCGAAAAATGCTACGCGGCTCCCTCTCTAAACTCCTCCCTAAGCCCGAAATCGAAAAAATCCTGGAAGAGATTGGCACCCACGCAGGAGCGCGTCCCGAAGAACTCACTTTGGATCAATTTATTCAACTTGCTTTTTACCTGTAATAACCCTCATGCTTTCGGCTAAAACTGTAAAATCGCAATCAGAATTCGAAAAAAACAGAAAAAAAATTTAGTTTCTGGCCAATAAAAATAATCTACGAAACACCTCGAAATACAATTTACTTACTTCCCACAAGCGCAACATATTCTCAAAGTGGCATCTAAATTTTTAAATTGATCTTCGCCTCTGAATTACCCTCCCCCTCTCACACTCATGAAGTTCAGGTGTACGCCACCTGCTATATCTCTGCATTCCTAAAGAATAAATTTTGATCAAACAAGCCCCAAAAGGCTGAAGTACATAAGCCCTTGTAATTCGCCTTATTTCATCCTGTCCACCGAATTTCCATAAAAATGGAACAGCAACTCCTCCGACAACATAGGGAAAAGAAGCCCAGTAATAAATGAAAGAGGACGAACTCTCTTGCTTGGAAAGTTCCTGCCCCCTCTTGTAATACTCAGCAGCTTCGTCCAGCAGAGAACTATTTTTTTGCTCGGCTTCATTCAAACTACTATATTTTTTGCTCAGCAAATCACCAAGCTTGGTATAGCAACGTATTCTTTGCTCGCGAGCATCTTGCTCTTCAGCGATAACTGATCCCTCTTTGACTTTTTTGATTGCTAGATTATCATATCCTTTGAGGACTAATATATCCGCTCTACTCAAAACTATTTTAACTGCATCTACAGGATTTTCTCTATGAAGAATGCTTTCAGCCTCTTCATAATTCTTATCTGCTTCATCTAGTAAGGACTCGATATCATAAGGAAGCTTATCATGTAGCTCTTTCCAAGCAGACGCCTGCAAGTTAGCAAGTGCTTCACAATAAGTTGCTATTTCTTCTAAATCGATTGAGTTATTTCTCACCAAATTTAAAGCCTGTTTAGCTTCTTCAATGGCTTCAGGAAAATTTTTTTTCAGAGAAAGTATACTTCCCATACTTTTACGCAATCTTGCTTCGTCTACCCATTTTTCAGAATTAGTAAAAAAATCCAGAGCCTCCTTATAGTTCTTCTCGGCAGATGTCAATAAATCTTCACCCTCAATCTCTACTCCATCTTTTAACGCAAGAGTTTGCCGATCCCCAAGCCTTTCATAACTACGCGCTATCATTTCAGGGGAAGAACTAGCCCCATGTATATCTAAGGATTTTTTAGTATCGCTAAGGCATCCCTCCCAATCCCCTAGCTCCTTTTTTAAATCTGCTATTTGAGCAACAATCTCCGCCGCTTTTGTTGACTCCGCCTGTCCAATATTACTGAGATAATTTTCTTCAGCCTCAAAGTAAGATTTAGCCTCAACCACTAAATTCTTTTGCTTTGCCCGTTCAGATGCTGGCAAACTCTTCCACTTGGATATAAAACGCGACGCTACCCTCGAATTGAGACGAGCGACTTCAGGATCAGTTGCTTTATCAGCAGAATTGTTTTCAGTGATTTCAAGTAGCCTTAGCTCACCGGTTAGAGCTCCATCTAAATCGCCAGACTTGTGCAGTATATCAAGACTTCTATCTTCCAGTTTGTTTGTAGAAACAGGTTGTACATTTGCACCCCATAACCTCGAAAGCCGCTGCCCAAACGAATCGCCTGCATTTATCAGAGTATTTATTGCGGGTCTTATGACTTGCTCTCCGATGACATATCCCAGTGGCTTTTCCATCACACTGTAGACACCATCCTGACACTGAACTCGACCATACAAGGTAGAGCTCTCGCCCCCTAACAAGGAAGCCTGCTGTTCCGCCGCTGAACTAGCCCACGCACTTGATTGAAACTCATTTAACTCACTCTGGCACCTCGTCCCTATAACCATTACTACCTACCTCTTTTGTAGAAATTTTCACAAACTGTTAATTAAACCCAAGTGTGATAAGCCTGAACACAACCCATGCGACCTCAAACCCTATCTAAATAATTGCACAGATTTTTTTCTAGATTTGCAACAAGCAATACATAGTTAGCTGAAAAATTTCCGTTATACTCCCATGTTTCGCAGGTGTTGATTCATCTCTGCAACTTCAGGGGAATTTGAATCCAGTAGTGTTGAAAAAATATCTTTTGCCAATATGGAATGAGCAATAGAAGCTTCTCGATTCCCTATTGCGTTATACATAATACCAAGGTGTCTGTGATTGCCAGCAACAGCTAAATGCATCTCTCCAAAATTGCTTCTATATATTGCTAGAGCTTCTTCAAACTTCACTATTGAGTCATGAAATCTTTCTTGAGCTACATATCTATGTCCTAGCTGCTCACATTGATTGGCAACTTCCGGTGAATTTGGCCCTGTTACAACTGAATAAATCTCTTTTGCTTTTATAAAGTGAGCAATTGATGCTTCTCGATTCCCTACCGTTTCATACATATGACCAAGATGTTGATGATTCCCGGCCACTGCCGCATGCATCTCTCCAAATATGCTTTGTACCATCTCTAAAGCCTCTTCAAATTGTACTATTGATTCAGGGTGCCTTCCTAGTGCAACCCTTACATGCCCTATTGCCTCAATTTGACGGGCAACACCCAAAGAGCGGGGACCTTCTATCTTGTTAAAGATACTTTTAGCTGTCTCAAAATTGCGCACCGCTTCATCAAAACGCCCTAAAGCTTTTAATACACTACCCACATGACCGGTACCGTTTGCGACAGTTTCATGCTCTTCTCCGTAGTAAGTTTTGTATAGACTGAGAGACTTACTAAAATTTTCTAAGGCTTTTTCCATATTGCCTTGATCATGATATACAAAACCTAAGCCTTGGAATGGGGAAGCAACTCCAAGAGAGTGTGGCCCATCTAGATCTGTATAAATCCTCTTAGCTTTTTCGAAGCTCTCTTCCGCTTCTTCAAAGCGCCTTAAAGACTTAAACATAGAACCAATATGCTGGTAATTATCAGCGACTTTTGGATGCTGTTCACCATGAACACTTTGATAAAGTTGCAGAGATCTTTGGAACTTTTCAAGTGCTTCTTGCCACTTACTCTGAGCAACAAATAAGTGACCTAATTCCTCTATGTAGCTAGCAAATTCATGGGAATTAGAACCGAGTAAATCACGCACAATCTTTTTTGCCTCTTCAAAACTTGTTTCTGCATCTTCATAACGATATGTAGCTTTATATGCGCGGCCAAGATGTCCATAAACTTCTACTATATTCATGTGGAGCTCCCCACAAGCGCACTTCAATATTTCCAAAGCTTCGTTGTATTGTTTAATCGCTGCTTGATTATCACCTTGACCTTGTAAAGTGTTGCCTATCTTTATGAGAGCAAGCCCTTCTTCCTCAGAATGCACTCCATGAATCTCAACTTGAAGATCTTTTTCTAACACATAAAGACGTCTTGCTTCTTCATGCTTAGCCTCTAAAGCAAGCTGATCGCCAAATTCTTGAACAAGCCCCACAAAGTCTCTTTTAAATTCTTGATCTTCAGATTTTGCAAGTCCTAGAAATGCATTAAAGAATTTTCCACCTTCAGGATGGAGCAGTCTATGGAGACTAGAAAAAATAGCATCATCAGGCTGTTCGCAAATCTCTTGATAAGCGTGCTCTTTTAGAGCACTGGCTGTTTCCATTTCACTCCAAAAAAAACACTCTTTTTCAAGATCAATACCCGGAAAAGCTTCGAGGTAATCATACAGAGATTCTATCGCCTCCGCCTTAAGATTATCAAAATTTTTATTCAAAAATGCTGCTCTGATTTCGTGATGAGGAATTACAGGAAGAACGACAGATTCAAAGTAGTTCTGGTTTTCAGAAGTCATCCCAAAAAACTGCGAGCTTTCTCCTATTAAATCTTGATCCTGTGATGCAACACAGCTAATAATGAACATCAACCACTTTCTATTCTCAGCAGATAATATTGGTGTATTGATATGTCGAATTAGCTCTGCATACAAAGAAGCTTTTTCAGAAGGTGAGATGTCTTGCGAAGCTTGCTCCTGAACAAACTTTAACAAGTTTTTCATTCGCTCTCTATGCGTTCTTTCAGCGCCCTGACTCATTTTAATCTGAATCGCATTCAACAGCCTTTCATACTGACTTTCTCCAAAGAAAAAGTTACGAACCCCCTTTAGAGTTTCAGTTACCACATTGTTTGCCACTCTTGGCGGTATTTGCTCAAATTCATCAAGAAACTCCTCTACCTCTTTCCTAACCTCTCTAACTGTTACTCTTACTTCTTCATTAACAGCCGCTGCGGTAAATCGAGCTTCCACCCCAGCTATCTCTATAATCCCTTTTGTTCCTTCTTCGATCTGCTCTACACGTACCCCGATCTCTTCACCTGCGTCTTTAATGAAGATTTTTCCAAGATTATCGAGATCAATCATAATTTCATCTTCAAGCTCTTTAATTTCTTTTATAGAAGCTTTGATAATCCCATCAAATCGATCTAAAGCGACTTGTGCTTGATTCCCTATATCTTTTGCGGCATTTCTAGCAGGGCTTGTAAAGATGCTCTTGATTTTTTTGAATAGTCCAGCAGACACAGGGCTTGGCAAAGAAGCGGCAAATAGTGTTGCTGTTAGAGGTACTAAAGTGGATCTCTGTCTTGGATTTGCTGCTACACCAATAAGTGCACAACATACTGCGATGGCTTTTGATTCGATATGAAATAGATTGGGGAAATTCTCTGCTGCACTGAGAACTACATCAGATAGTGGCTGTCCAGGCAAACGCTTTGTAAAATATTGTGACCAGTGCCGCTCAAGTTCTTGATTTTCGCTATGCACAGTGACTTCTGGGCCGTATAATCCTTGAACAAGCATAAACTCAACAGGAACTTTTTCGCCATCTTTTGTTAGCACCTGAATTTTTACACTCTCTTCGCTTAATTCTGCCATCTCCGCTAGCTTAAAGTTTGCTGCGTGCACAGCTTCAAAGTTTCCTTCTGGCGTGCTGAATGTACCACTCTTTTCAACCGTTAGATCATCTCCACGCATGGTTACTGTTTGGTCCGGTGCAACTGTTCTTGTATGCCCTTCCATCGAAGGATAGTGATAATGTACACCTTCTTCTGTTGCGTGAACTTTTGGAACAAAACCTGTTGCCAATCTTCCTACCATGTTTAGCCATGGCGCTACGATTTGTTTATCATCATCTGAAAGATCGGTTCTGTTTAATACTTGCTGTACAGCAAACGCAACAGCTTGTCCTCCAAGCAAAGTGGTTCCTGTGTATGCGCAAATGGCAGGAATGTGACTCCACAATCTATTTTCCATAGCTGAAGTAATTGAGGAATACCAAGCTTGTCCAATAACAAATGTTGTGGCGCATTTCACTCCATTTAAGACCTCTCCTAAAACATCTAATTGCTGCGGTGTATTTAGATAAACTCTCTCCTGCCTTGTAAGAGGCACTCCTTTAAATTCTTTCCACAAAAGAGACACCTCTTTTGCCGTGCTAAATGTGCTCTCTTTAGATTCCGCAGATAAGGTTTTTATTAAATCGTTTCCTAGATAAAGCCAGACTTCTTTTGGAATATGAGTATTTTGAAAACAGGTTCTTTCAACAAGTATGCGAGTAAAAAATCCTGCGGCCTCTGCACAAAATGCATTTATTGGTTTGGCATAAGACGGTTGCATTTCGGACTGTTCTGTTTTTTTAGGCTTCGCTTGAGCCAAATCTTCTGCCAGAGCTGGATCTGAATTAGACCTTGTTGCCTTAACTGAATGCATCATTTTTAACCTCTCAAACTGTTTTTAGAATAAAATCTTAACCGAAACTATTAAAATTCTAAATAATTGTCAAGCTGGTTTAAAGAAAAGGAACTTAGAATTTTAGGCGACGCCAGACAAGCAGAATAAGGGGCGCAGGAAGAAAAATCAAGCACCAGATGAGATGATTTTGCGGAGCTACATAATCAGATACAGCGATAAGATCGTGACGCTCCATGACCTCATCTCTCTCATTCTTGATCAGCAATTCACCCACTTTATTCCCTGAAATAATGGGCAGAGCCCCTGTTTTCCACTTAACGCAAGTATCAATTTCCGGTTCTTCAGCAGGAAAATAGGAGAGTGCAATATCCTCTTTTAACTGTGCTTTTATTGTCTGTCCTTTAAGTTGTTTACTAAAGAGATTTTCGTCGGCATTATAGAGCTTTCGTGTAACTTTTTTTTCTGCAAATGCAGCATCAAAAAGCGCACACGCATCGCGATAGCGCGCTTTTGCATTATCACATCCTAATAGAACTGCCACAATGGTACGCCCTTCTCTTTCGGCCGCTGCCACAAAACAGTAACCCGCTTTGGAATGCACACCTGTTTTGATTCCTAGAGCACCTTCATAATGGAAGCGTCCCTCCTTCAATAGCTCGTTCTTTTGCACAAGCTCGCGCTCCTCCGATTTATTAGTAGCTTGGCAGAGATAACCATCGCTTAAAACAATTTTACGAAAGGTAGGATTTTGCAAAGCAACAGATGCCATCTTTGCCAAATCATGCGGAGTTGTTTTATGAGAAGGAAAGTGCAAGCCGTGCGGATTGGCAAAACTCGTATGGCGGCAACCAATCTCTTTTAAATAGAGATTGAGCTCTTTCATAAAATTTAATACGCTACCAGAAACGTGATCTGCAATTGCATTGGCTGCATCATTGCCCGATTGCAACATCAACCCATAAAGCAAATCTTCTAAAGAAATTCTCTCTCCCCTCTGCAAACGAATAGAAGTCCCATCAGGTTGCAACCAGTAAGGTGGAATGCGATATCCGCGTGCCTCTTTCATCTCCTGATTCATCCGCGCGAGAGTATAGTTCTTCACTTCCACTAGATCATTTAACCGGTCGCCACACTTATTCAAAGCAAAAAGTGCCGTGGCAATCTTTGTCGTACTTGCCGGATACGCCAGCTCATAACCGTTCTTTTCAAAAAGAACACATCCATTTTCAGCATTCATCACAAATGCAGCTTTAGCATTTACCGGAACTTGTAACGGTTGCGCAAAAAGCGGACAAATAAATAAAAACAGTAAGATTTTTCTCATTATCCTAAGCTTAACGAAAAAAAGTGAATTTTTCTCTTTAAAAATAAATTATGAAACGATATCCAGAGGACAGGGGGCATCTGACCCCATAACAATTAACCTCAAATGGAGAGATATGAGTGATCCTACAATTTTGGAAGAGACGTTTACAAAACTTATGCAAGAATTTCCAAAATGTGCTCCTGACGGGATCATCTCAGTCGATCTAAAACTCCTACGCGACCTTGGACTTCTTGATAGTGAAGACGAAGAGGAGAGCGAAGAGTTCCCTCATCAGTTTCATGTCATTGAGACTGATGAAAAAGTCACCCTCTTTAATGAAGAGTTTGCTATTTGGATCGTTCCAAAAGTAATAGACGAACTTCCTACAACACTTACTCTTATCAGCTTAATGGACGAAAATTCCTCCAAATTAGAAATCGTTTTTTCCACCTCAGGAATTTACAACACTCCTAAATTTGTATTAAAGGTTTTGCGCTATTACCTCTCCGAAGTTCTTGACACAGAAGAAGCGATTTCCTCTATTCATAAAGAATAAATACCATCAACTTCTTTACATAAAATTATTTATTCGCTAACGTTCCCTTGAAAATCGATCAACTTGGAGGTTGAAATGAGTATTTCTGGTGTATGTACGTTTACTAATGAGCGCTTTCATCTTGCGCTAGCAGCTAGTAGAAAAGACGATATTTCTGAAGTTGTGGTCGCTCCTATTCCCTTAGAAGCTACCGCTATTGATAAACGGGCTGTGTGGAAAATAACGAGACAATATGATCTATTTTCTAGCGCCGTATTAAAAAACAGTTTTTCCATTGATAGCGATTTTTTCGATGGCCATTCATTGACACAAGATGACCAGGGTAAACTTAAGATTGAAACAAGTTCTTCCAGAAAAATTTTCTGGAAAATTATCAAAAATTCCGATGGGTTTTATTTTTTGCGCAATAGAAGAACCAATTTATACCTTCGGGCGATGGGAGAAAATGAACTTGCATTCAACAACGATGGATCCACTTCCCATCAATGGGAGATCAAAGCTCTCGGAGGAGGATCCTACGCATTTCTAAATAGAAAATATGGAAAGTTTTTATCCACAAACGAAGATAATAAAGTAAGAATGATCGAGACCGGCATACCAAGAAAGTTTTTATGGGATGTCGAAAAAAATGGGGAAAAATGCGTTATCCGAAGCCTTCTTTTCAGGGAGTATTATGTGGAAATACCTCATGGAAATATGGAAAAAATTGGACTTTTTAACTTCCCTAATTCTTGGGGACAAGAACACAATATATGGCGGGTAATATTTCATGGAGACCTCTCTATAACACTAATTAATCAATCAGAAAAAAACCCTCTCGACAAAGATGCTACACTGGTTGTGCCCTACGAACCTAACGCCACCCCTCCAATAAATCCTCTCATTAAAAAAAGAACTTATGATAATCTTACTTGGAAAAAGTACTCTAACAACGATTACCCCCAAGAAGCAAAATGGAGAGTTTGTCAAATATTTCCTAGCCAAGGTTTCACTCTAGATCGTATTGAAAAAATCAAAGATTTAAGCACTGGGTTTCAAAACGGACCTATTCACTCTGTTCTTCGTAAAGAAGATGTTCACGTTGACGGATCAAGATTACCGATTTTAAGAATGGCAACAAATCATCATTCTCATCGCCCCACGCATGACGGCCTTGTGATTCGCAATACCAACGGCTTACACGTGTATTATGCGTACACGAAAATTGAAAGAACTACAGTCAATAAAGGTGTTGATGTCCCGAGCGCAGGAATGCATTCAGGATTAAACTCTCAAGTTCATGAAAATAATCGATTAATTGCACAAGTTCGTTTAGATAGCGAAGGACTTAGAAGAGATACAGAGCAGATGATAGAAGCTTTAAGAGTTGATCAGTTTTTCGCTATGGAGGCAGCGCGTCAGCAAACAGAAAGTGCGATCAAAGCTACTCGCGAACAATTAGTAGAAATTGTATTAGACGCACTAACCCCAAGAATTCATGCTGCTGTTGAATCATCTATGAGTAGTATGCGACAAGAAATGGCAGCTCTCCAAGAACAAGTCGATCGATTAAAAACACACCATGAGGAGTAGTAATGACAACTGAATCATTAAAACAAACCTTTCATTTACCACCTCATGGATGCAGACAGGTCCAAGCATTCGTTTCTGACGGAAGCGCGCACGGTTTGGAGCAAAAAGAAATTGATGAAGTAACACGTACATCAATAATGCAAGCGAATCCTAAGAAGCAATCCTCGAGAACGAATCAAGTTTTACAATCGTACGATCAACAAATGAGAGCTGCTCAAAATGGCTTTGCTCCATGGAATGTTGCAAATTGGACGGCTACTGCGGCAGTAGGTGTTTTTGCTAATGTTGGTTTGACAGCAGGGCTTGGACCTGTCGCAGGTCCAATCATGGCAGCAGTTGTAACAAAAGGAGTTGAAAATTACACCGGACAACTCCTTCAAACGTACAAAGATGCAACTTCTAGACAAATCATTACGACAACCTCCTCGCAACTTGTTAAAATTGCAAGGACCAATGCTGATGATTACCGCGCTTTTGTTGATGCCGAGGGCACACATTTTGAAAAAGCAAGGGTACGTCTAGAAGTGATGAAAAAGCATCACGCTTTTCTTCAAGATCCTGAAATCGATCCAACAGGCGATGATAAACACAAATTTAACACAAAAGTTAGTGCATCATTAGCTGTCTATGGAGATTTAACAAAAGAAGTCATTGAGGAGTTAAATGCCCAGGCTGAAAGAGACGGTCTCTATGAACTGGCCCTTGAGGACTTAGATAGTCGCATGACCTTGGAAGAGAGTAGAGTGACTAAATTAACGGGAGAATTTTATAATTTTACAAAAAATACTAATGAGCAACTTGACCAATTATTTTCTGATGTAGATCACATCCAAACATCTCTTGGCAGGTTGAATGAAGGAATTCAAGAGAATACGCAAAAAATTAAAGCCAACAGAGAGCGGATTGAAGAGAACTCCCTTTTGATTAAGGAAAACGAGGAGACTCTCGATTTCATAGAAGAGTTTATGTACGGACAAATGGACCCTTCACAACAAATTGAAGCGCTGAAGTCAGGAAAATTAAGCCATTTGCCTAATGAAAAAAAAGCACAAATGTTAGAGCTCGCAGAAACAAAACAAAATTTTATGAAGTGGCAAGGATATGCGCAAATGGCTAGCTCTACTCTTGGATTTTTGGACAGTGTGGGAGTAGACGTAAATCCCAATTTGCGAACTGCTGTTGAAGTAGGAAGTGTTGCATTAAATGTAGGCATGTCACTTGCTACAGGCAATTGCATAGGAGCAATAGGAGCACTTGCCGGTCTTGCAGGTTTAGGAAAGAAAAAAGCAGATCCTGGAGCAGCACGTCACAAACAAGTGATGGAAACATTTAGTGTGGTTATTGGAAACCAAGTAAAAATGATGGAGGGAATAAATTCAATTAAAGAATTTCTTGAGGGCTTTAGAGAAGAAATGGTTGCAAATCAACAAGCGATCTTTGAGCAGTTGATCAGAATGGAAGAAAAAATTGACACAGTGCTCACCAACCAAGAAAAAATATTTGAAAGAATCGTCCAATTAGATGAGGATATGAAAATTAACTTTAAGGAAGTGATGGAAGCAATTGCTAACCTCAGCTATAAAGTCTCCTTAGGTCATTTTAATATATATTATGGAAATAACTCTTCCACTATTGCGCTAGAAGAACACTTAAACGGCATGTATGACAACAGGGAATTCGATCTTAAGGCAAACACTTTTACTAGTTACGATGCCCTAAAAAACTTCCTGGGAATAAATCCAAATAGAGCTGATACAAGAAATGAAAAGATCATGAATGGTTTACTGAGCTTACGAGAGATCATGTATATCACTTCCGGAGACTCATCAGGAACTTCTTTTCATCTAAATAATATAGAAGCGGAACAGCACATGGCCAGCAGATTTCTCGAACATTATAGAGATCTACGAGCATTTGTTTCTAATATTCAGATCAATCCAGAGTTTAGCTTTGTATCTCATCTCTATCCTTCTACAACCATCCTTGAATTAGAAAGGAAACTACAGAAACAGAATGAACCTCGAGAAAAGTGGATGCCTGACCGCTACAATGCTTTATTCAGGCAGAGAGAACTAGAAAACCGCCCCACACCAAACACACTACTATCAAAACCATACAGCCACAGTATTACCTACAATAATGTGATTAAAGCTATTAGACTCCACTTTCTCTTTGATGTATGGAATGCGGATTACAACCTCTTACCCCTTGAAACTCTTTCGCAAAAAACAATAGCCTCAAGAGATGGCAAACGACTTCTAGAAGATACCGTAATGCGTTTAGAAATCTTACTTGCCCAAGTCACATTTCGTAGTGGTGATTGCTACCTTCCATATCTTGCCAATATCATGAAACAAGGAGAAGGAGAGCATTTTGAGAAACTACAACAGCTTTTAGAGCAAAATGCTGTTCTTACACACAACGTTGTTATTTTTGGTCTTCATAAAGAAGTGCTCAATAAAGAAGATGGATTGATTCGTTACCTTGTTGCAATGAATCACTCCTGGGATTCAACGCAGTTGCAAGAGTTAACAGATACGAAATGGAACTTCCAACATCATGAAAAGCAAGGATGGAAAGTGCACCTGGCTGGTCATCAAATTCTTCTTCCAAGTGCATTAGAGTTGCAAAAAGGGACATTGATGCTTTCACCTGAAGTAAAACAAATCATAGGACTCAGAAAAAGAGTAATAGATGAACTTCTAGGTTATTCCTTTCCCCACTCAATTACAAATGAAAAGACACGCGCTATCTACATGGCTTCGGTTTTTTCTAATATTAAGGCCGATGAGGTTGTTTGATTAAAGCACTTTTTCCAACACCAAAACATTAAAGATGTCTTCGCGTTGGTATTGTATGTTGTCGATAAACTCGCGGATGAAGGGAATGCCCAGCCCTCCAGGCTTGCGCTCTTCTGCAGGTGTCTCATGGTCAAAAGTGGCATCTTGAAGAAGTGGGTTAAATGCAATTCCCTGATCTTTGATAACAACTTGCATTTTTTCTTTAGGAAAGAGCTTAAGTGTGATTTCGATAAAGCCTTCTTTATCTGGATAGGCATGATGGATAACGTTCACAACAGCTTCTTCAACAGCTATTTCAAAACGTTGTGATTCTGTGTCGTTAAAACCCATCTGCGCAATCCCTTCTCGGACAAAATCGAGCATCGGGTAGAGTTGGTTGAGCTTGGCGGCAAATTGTTGCGATACGGTGTGCGTCACCCCTTCGTTTTACTCTATTTGCTATTTTGGTTCAAAATTGCGTTTGATATTTGTTTTGCAAGCTTTCGATAGAGTGGAATTGCTGCTTCGTTGCGCGCGTCTTCAAAGGCACCAAGCTGACCCATAGAAAACTGCAAAACAGACATAGGTCTTCCTGTTGAAGATGTGAGAGAAAGGTCACGGATGGAGTCAGAATCGACATAGTCATAGTCGGAATAGACGGATAGGGTTTCTGGTCCTAGAAGATTTTCACCTGTTAATGTGTCAATAAGCTCTACTTGCAGAGAAACGACTCGTCGCTCTTCAATTTGATTGAGGCGATCTTCGCGCTTACCGGTTGTCTCATCTCGATCATATTGAAAGCCAATTTTTTCATATTGGGTGGAGATAATTTCTCCTTG
The DNA here is from genome assembly GCA_021772235.1 of Chlamydiota bacterium. Taxonomy (GTDB): domain Bacteria; phylum Chlamydiota; class Chlamydiia; order Chlamydiales; family JAJFMI01; genus Algichlamydia. Next base: position 1,686 of record JAJFMI010000139.1, on the reverse strand, counting down.
AAGCTGGTAGCGACCGTTTTTCACCTGATAACGCAGGGGTGTTTCTGCAGAAATGGAATAAGCAAGTGCTGATGTGAGTTTTCCATCGATATCCCCTTTGATGTAGGGAATCGTGATAGTGGGATTTTCAGTAGTTACAAGATGGTAGCCGCAGGATGTGCAATTAAGAAGGAGAGGCAACCATGCCCGGCTCAGGAATCTCACGACCCAATTTACGCAAGCGCTTCTCTGCATGTTTAGCCTGTTTTGTATTTGGATAACGGACGATAATTGTAGAGTAGTAGATAGCTGCAGCATCAACTTTTTTCGTCTTTTGATAGAAATGGCCTACATCAAAGAGCTCTTTTGCAAAGCGCTCTTTCATTAGTGAAATCAATCCTTCTGTCTGTGTGATACGTGGCTCACCAGGAAAGGCGCGACGGAATTTGCGTAAGTTGATTTCTGCCAATTCTAAGTGCGCTGGATCAGGAAATGTCGCTGCACACTGCTGCAGGTAGACATTGCCGATGCCCATAAAACTTTCAGGGGCGAGTTGATGCTTAGGAAAGCGACGAATCAGTGTTTGAAAAGATTCAACACTCTCTTTGTACTTTTTGAAAAAGAGAAGAAGCTCACCTTTTCTATAGAGTGATTCAGCAGCGACTTCATCGCGCGGAAGTGAGGCGATCACTTCGTCATAAAGACGTAGCGCTTCATCACGTGCTGGTAGGACTTTTGGAAGAACTTTCGCATTGAAGAGGTGCTTTTTTCCACCGCCATCAAATGCTTTAGCGATTTCAAACTTTTTTCTTATAGCCTCTTCAAAAAATGTCGGGCTCGTCTGTGTAGTGATATAGCGAGAAAGATATTGGTCAGCGCGGATGTATTCTCCCTGCGCAAGATAGGCTGTAGCAAGGTAGTAATCGGCCTCTTTAGCAAAGGTTGTTCCGGGATAATAGGCTAGAATTCGACGATTTTGGCGTATTGCTGCCTTCCAATCTTGCTTGCCCATCGCTTCCATTGCAACGCGATAGCGATCTTCTACCGAGGGTTTCTCCTGCTCTGCAGAGGCTAGAGTTCCTAAAAAAAGTGTAAGTGCTAATATTTTCTTCATCATGAAGGTTTATTATCCCACGTGTTAGGACTTTTGCACAACCTTTTCAAAGAAAGGAAATTGCGCAATCTTTTTTTCAATATCTTGGTCCCATTTCACTCCAAATCCCTCATCTACCTCTATGGAACCTATGCGGTTTTCACCCGAGACAAATTGCAAACGCACATCATCTCCCCCAGCATGTTCATGGAATATTTTTTTTATTTCCAAGATGTGGCTAAGGCGTATCACGTCAGCATTGAGATGGATTTCTATCGCATTCTTCTTCTCGACCGGCTTTTCTTCTTTCTGTTTCACGCGTTTTTTATCGGGTATGGGGTTTTTCTTTGCCTGATCAAATGCGGCGTCTGCCGCGCGGATGGTCTCTTCGCTCGCCACTGTTAAGTCGTCGAGCCAACGACAGCTAAGTTTAAATTCCCCTTCGCGTCGATCAACTTGAATCACAACATAGAGCAGCTGATTTTCATGAAGCAAAGGCGCTTTCACCTCGTAAAGGTCTGACCAGATGGGAATCTCAAAATGTTCAATGCCGTCACTAATCGTAAGGATGGCAAATTTGCGCTGGTTTCTTTGCGAAATCATGACGCGCACAG